>JALYKF010000088.1 GCA_030774905.1 Chloroflexota bacterium | reverse complement strand
CCCGCCCGGGTGCCCGTATCGCCGAATGGCTGATGGCCGACGCCCGAAGGCATCGCGATGGCGACGACCGTGCACGATGGCGCGAGCGCTGCGAGCGCCGCCCTGACGGCCGCGACCTTTGCCGGATTCGTGGATCCCAGGGCCGCGCGCGTGAATCCCAGTGCCATCGCCCCGAGCCTACGGAGCACTAGCCGGGGTATCTGAACGGGGTTAGAATTCCGACTGTAGTGCTCGGGAATCCAACCACGCCTGCCGCGTTCCACGTCTCGACCCGTGGCGAGTACGGGATGCGACTGATGGTCGACCTCGCGCGCAACTACGGCAGCGGCAGCGTCTCGCTGCACGCCGTCGCGGAGCGCGAGCAGCTTCCGGAGGCCTACCTCGAGCAGCTGGTCGCCGTGCTCCGCAAGGCCGGGCTCGTGAACGGGAAGCGCGGTGCCGGCGGTGGGTACACGCTCACGCGCGAGCCGGGCAAGATCACCGCGGGCGATGTCGTCCGGGCGCTCGAGGGGCCGATCGAGCCGCAGGTCTGCACGGCCGAGGGCGACCCGGTCCTGAACTGCGTGCGCGAGCAGGGTTGCGGCACGCGGCTCGTCTGGCTGAAGCTCCAGTCCACTATCGCGACCGCGCTCGACGGGATGACCCTCGCCGAGCTCACCCGGCAGACCCAGCAGCAGGACGCCACCGTCGCGCCCTAGGGCGCGCCAGTCAGGGGAGACGCACGTGTCGACGCTCGAGATCAAGGACCTGCACGTCAGCGTGGACGACAAGGAGATCCTCAGGGGGATCGACCTCGTGGTCCGCAGCGGCGAGGCGCACGCGATCATGGGCCCGAACGGCTCGGGGAAGAGCACGCTCTCGCTCGCGATCATGGGTCACCCGCGCTACCGAGTGACCAGCGGGTCGGTCCTGCTCGATGGCGCCGAGATCCTGAAGCTGCCGGTCGACGAGCGCGCGCGCAAGGGCTTGTTCCTCGCGTTCCAATACCCCTCCGCGATCCCCGGCGTGTCGGTGGCGAACTTCCTCCGCACCGCCATCAACGCGCGCCGCGCCACGCCGGGCGTCGAGAAGAAGAACGACATGCCGATCCCGCAGTTCCGGAAGATGCTCGCGGAGAAGATGCAGCTCCTGCAGGTGCCGGACGACTTCCTCAAGCGCGCGGTGAACGACGGCTTCTCCGGGGGCGAGAAGAAGCGCCTCGAGACGCTGCAGATGCACATGTTCCAGCCATCGTTCGCGATCCTGGACGAGACCGACTCGGGCCTCGACATCGACGCCCTGAAGACGATCGCGACCGGGATCGAGTCCCTGCGCGGACCGGACATCGGGATCCTCCTGATCACGCACTACGAGCGGATCCTCCGCTACGTCCGGCCGGACTTCGTGCACGTCCTCGTGGATGGGCGGATCGTCCGCACCGGCGGCCGCGAGCTCGCTGCCGAGCTCGAGCAGAAGGGCTACGACTTCGTGCGCGAGGAGCTGTACAAAGAGCCTTCAGCGGACGCGGCTGCAAGCCGCGGTGAGAAGCAGCAGCCCGCCGGAGTGGCCGAATAGTGGCCGTCGCGGCGCCGCGCGAGGCCTCGACGCCGCTCGACGTCGAGCGCATCCGAAAGGATTTCCCGATCCTCTCGCGGACGGCGCACGGCAAGACGGTCGTGTACCTGGACAACGCAGCGACGAGTCAGAAGCCCCGCGCGGTCATCGACGCGATGTCGAGCGTGTACGAGGAGCACAACGCCAACATCCATCGCGGCGTGTACGAGTTCAGCGAGCGCACGACCGCGCTGTTCGAGGGCGCGCGCGAGAAGGTCGCGCGGTTCATCAACGCGCCGCAGACCCGCGAGGTCATCTTCTGTCGGAACGCGACAGAGGGCCTGAACCTGATCATGCATACGTGGGGGCGCGAGCACATCGGCGCCGGCGACGTCATCGTCACGACCGTCCTCGAGCACCACTCGAACTTCGTGCCGTGGCAGCAGCTGGCGCAGCAGGTCGGGGCCACGCTCGTGGTCGTCGACATCGACGATGAGGGCCGCCTGCGCCGCGATCAGTTCACCGCCGCGATGGCGAAGCGGCCCAAGCTCGTCGCGATCACACACACCAGCAACGGGCTCGGGACGATCACGCCGGCCAAGGAGCTCACCGCCGAGGCTCATGCCGCCGGCGCCCTCGTCGTCATCGACGGCGCCCAGTCGGTGCCACACGCGAAGGTCGACGTCCGTGACCTCGATTGCGACTTCCTCGCGTTCAGCGGCCACAAGATGCTCGCGCCGCCCGGCTCCGGCGTCGTGTGGGGTCGCGCCGCGATCCTCGAGAAGATGCGGCCGTTCATGTACGGCGGCGACATGATCTCGCGCGTCGCCGTCGATCTGACGACGTGGAACGACCTGCCGTGGAAGTTCGAGGCGGGGACGTCGGCCTACGTCGACGCCATCGGCCTCGGTGCAGCGGTCGACTACCTCGAGTCCGTCGGCATGGAGCAGATCCACGCCCACGAGCGGGCGCTGGTGGCCTACGCCCTGCCCAAGCTGATGGCCATCCCCGGCCTGACCGTGTTCGGCCCGAAGACCCTGGAGGACCGGGTTGGCGTGATCTCGTTCGATGTCGCCGGGATCCATCCCCACGACGTCGCGCAGATCTTCGACAGCGAGGGGATCTGCGTTCGGGCCGGTCACCACTGCAATCAGCCCCTCATGACCCGCCTCGGAACCGCGGCCACGACGCGCGCGAGCTTCTACCTGTACAACACCGTCGCCGAGATCGATCTGCTCGTCTCCGCCATCGCCAAGGCGAAGACGTTGTTCAAGGTCTAATGGACGACTTCTACCGCGAGTTCATCCTCGACCACTACAAGAACCCCCATAACTTCGGCGAGCTCGAGGGCGCGACGCATCAGTACCACGACACCAACCCGCTCTGCGGCGACGAGATCACGATGTATCTGAAGATCGGCGCCGACGAGCGCGTTGAAGACGTGGCCTTCAACGGCAAGGGCTGCGCGATCTCGCAGGCCTCCGCGTCGATCCTCACCGATGAGGTCCGCGGAAAGACGCTCGACGAGCTGCGGGCTATCGATCGCGACCACGTGCTCGAGAACCTCGGGATCACCCTGACCCCGGCCCGCCTCAAGTGCGCACTACTCAGCCTGAAAGCGTTGAAAGGCAGCGCCTGGGGGCTGCACGAGTGGCCGGGCGAGGAAGCGAAATCCTCATGAAAATGGCCGTGAAAATTCCGACTTCGAGAGTAGGATTAGCGCTATGGCAGTGAATCCAGCGGTCGACCAGCTCCCCGACAACTACAAGTTCGGGTGGGAGGACAAGGACGCCGTCTATCGGAACGTCAAGAAGAAGGGTCTCTCCGAGGACGTGGTCCGCGAGATCTCGCAGACCTACAAGAGCGAGCCCGAGTGGATGCTCAACCGGCGTCTGAAGGCGCTGAAGCACTACCGCAGCCGTCCGATGCCGACGTGGGGCGCGGATCTCTCGGAGATCGACTTCGAGGACATCTATTACTACCTCCAAGCCTCCGACAAGACGGAAAAGAACTGGAATGACGTCCCGGCCTATGTGAAGCGGACCTTCGACCAGCTCGGTATCCCCGAAGCGGAGCAGAAGTACCTCGCTGGTGTCGGCGCGCAATACGACTCGACCAGCGTCTACCACAACCTGCGCAAGGATCTAGAGGCGCAGGGCGTCGTGTTCATGGACACCGACACCGCGCTCAAGGAGCACCCGGAGATCTTCCGCGAGCATTTCGGCACGGTGATCCCGGCGAACGACAACAAGCTCGCCGCGCTGAACACCGCGGTGTGGTCCGGCGGCTCGTTCGTGTGGGTCCCCAAGAACGTCCACGTCGAGATCCCGCTGCAGGCGTACTTCCGCATCAACAGCGAGAACGCCGGGCAGTTCGAACGCACGCTGATCATCGCCGAAGAGGGCTCCAGCGTGCATTACGTGGAAGGTTGTACGGCGCCCGTCTTCACGACGAACACGCTGCACAGCGCGGTCGTCGAGATCATCGTGAAGAAGGACGCCCGCGTCCGCTACACGACCATCCAGAACTGGAGCCACAACGTCTACAACCTCGTCACCAAGCGCGCCGTCGTCCAAGAGGGCGGCGCGATGGAGTGGATCGACGCCAACCTTGGCTCCAAGGTCACGATGAAGTACCCGAGCGTGTACCTGGTCGGCGAGCGCGCGCACGGTGAGGTCCTCTCCGTCGCCTTCGCGGGCGACGGCCAGCATCAGGACGCCGGCGCGAAGATGATCCACGCGGCGCCGAACACGACGTCGCTCATCACGAGCAAGGGCATCAGCAAGGGCACCGGCATCCAGAGCTACCGCGGCCTCGTGAAGATCTATCCGGGGTGCAAGGGCGCGAAGAGCACCGTTCGGTGCGACGCGCTCATGCTCGACGACACGGCGAGGAGCTCGACCTATCCGTACATGGAGGTCGACGAGGACGACGTGACCATCGGCCACGAGGCCTCCGTCTCCAAGATCGGCGAGGAGCAGCTGTTCTACCTCATGAGCCGCGGGATGACCGAGGCCGAGGGGACCGCGATGATCGTCAACGGCTTCATCGAGCCGATCGTGAAGACGCTCCCGATGGACTACGCGATCGAGATGAACCGTCTCATCACGCTGCAGATGCAGGGTGCCATCGGTTAGTGGCCGTCGCGACAGCACCCACGGCCCTCCTGCCGCTCGACCGCACACAGGTCGAGCGGCTTTCGCGTCGGCGCAACGAGCCTGATTGGCTCCTGGACTGGCGCCTCGCCGCCCTCGACGGCCTTCGCCCCGAGCAGTGGCCGACGGGCGCCGAGGAGGAGTGGCGGCGCTTCCCGCTTCGGGGGCTGCCCACAGGCCCGCTCGTCGTCGACGAGCCGCCGGGCCCACCGTCTGAGTACAGCGCGATCCCGGTCGAGGCGGCCCGGAACGGCGTCGTCTTCGATCGCTGGACCGACGCGGTGAAGTCGCATCCCGATCTGGTGCGGAAAGCGCTTGGCGCGAACACCGGACTTCCGAGTCATGCCGCGTTCCGCGCGCTCAACGCGGCGGCGTTCGCTCACGGGAGCACCTTCGTCTACGTACCGGCCGGCGTCCAGGTCGAGCTGCCGTTGCACGTCCAGAAGCACTGGGGTGCCGGCACGGGGGCGATCGTGTTCCGCACGGTCGTCGTGGCGGAACGGGGCAGCAGCGTCACGCTCGTGGAAGAGGTCACCTCCGATGGCGGAGGGAAGGGCCGAGTCGCGATCCCCGGCGTCGAGATCATCACCGGGGATGGGGCCCAGGTGCGCTACGTCGGGATCCAGCGCTTCGGCGACGACGTGTGGGACCTCGGCTTCCAGCGGTACGCCTCGGCCCGCGACAGCACCGTCGCGAGCTTCAACGTCCTGGTCGGCAGCCACAAGACGAAGCTCGGCATCGACTCCGACATCCAGGGTGATGGGGCGACCGTGAAGCTCTACGGCCTCGTCGCAGCCGGCGCGGACCAGCGCATCGACGTGAACTCCCTGCAACGGTTGGATGGCCGCGCCTCGACGAGCGACCTGCTCTACCTGTCGGCGCTGTACGAGCGAGCGCACGCGACGTACTACGGCATCATCCGGGTCGAACCGACGTCACACGCGACCGGTTCCTACCAGGAGTGCCGCAACATGCTGATGTCGGACAAGGCCGGTGCCGATCCGATCCCGGTCCTCGAGATCCTCACGAACGACGTGGCCCGTTGCGGCCACGGCGCGACGGCCGGACGGCTGGACGATCTCGAGCTCTTCTACGTCATGTCCCGCGGGCTTGATCGCGCGAGCGCGGAGCAGATGCTCGTGCGCGGATTCTTCCAGCGGGTCATCAACGTCATCCCCGATCCGCAGGTCGGCGCGCGCGTCCTCGCGGCGCTCGCCCCACGGATCGGCCGCGTCGCGGAGCTCGAGGACGCCGCATGACGATCGATGAGGGCCCGCGCTGGTGGCCGGTCGCCGGCGAGACAGATCTGGTGCCAGGCGAGGTCATGGTCGTCGGCGCGGAGGGGCGCTCGTTCGCGCTCGGCCGCACCGCTGACGGACGCTGGGGCGCGATCGACAACGTGTGCACGCACGACGGTGGAACGCTCGGCGAGGGCGAGCTCGACGATCGCTGCGTCGAGTGCCCGCGGCACGGCGCGCAGTTCGACCTGTTCACCGGCGAGGTGAAGGCCCTCCCTGCGGTGTTTCCGGTGAACGCATACCCCGTCCGGGTCCGCGATGGCGTCGTCGAGATCGACCTTGGCGTCCGGACGCGGGAGCTTGAGATCGGCGCCTAGCTCGCTGGCACCGCCCGTGCAACCCCGTTCGACAGAACGAACGGGAGGCTGACATGAATGACCGCGAAGTGACCGAGACCACCCGCAAGACCACGATCAAGGACACGTCCGTGCCCAATGGGCAGACGACCAACGTGAACGTCCGGCCCGATGGCGGCGCCGACGTCCAGGTCAACGAGGCCGACCCGGTGGTCGAAGAGACCACCACCACGACGACCCGCCGCACTCCGTAAGCGAACGCGGTCCGGACGCCCTCCCGATATCCTCGTCGTCGACGCAGCCATCGGGAGGGTGTCCGTGATCAGCTCCGCCGCACGCGACCGGGTGAAGCTCGCCGTCGACCAGCTCGAAGAGGCCTTTCACCGCTATGACGAGCGCTCGAGCGCCGACAGCCTCGACAGCTACGAGGCCGCGCTCAACCGCGGCAAGGCCATGGCCTTCCAGGAGGCCGCGCACTACCTGAAGTCGGCGCTCCACGACATCGACGTCAAGAGCCTGTAGCCGTGATCACGGCCGTCGTCCTGATCACCGCCGATCGCAAGGCCATCCCGACGCTCGGTGAGGCGCTCGCCGCGGTCGAGGGCGTGTCAGAGGTGTATTCGGTGACCGGCCCGATGGATTTCATCGCGATGGTCCGCGCGCGCGAGCACGACGAGCTCGCCGAGATCGTCACCCAGCGGATCGGCCAGGTCCCGGGCGTCGTGCGCACCGACACCCACGTCGCGTTCAAGATGTATTCACGCCACGACCTCGAGTCGCTCTTCTCCATCGGAGCCGAACAGCCCGCGAAACGCGCCTAGACTCGCGCTGATGCAGGCCGTCGTCATGGCCGGCGGCGAGGGGAGCCGCCTGAGGCCGCTCACGATCCACCGTCCGAAACCGATGGTGTCGATCGTGAACAAGCCCTGCCTCGGTCACATCTTCGACCTCCTGAAGCGGCACGGGATCGAGGACGCCTTCGTGACGCTCCAGTACCTCGCCTCGGTGATCCAGGACAGCTACGGCGACGGCGGCGGCGTGGGGATGCGGCTGCGCTACAGCGTCGAAGAGACCCCCCTTGGCACCGGTGGCTCGGTCAGGCAGATCGGCACGGCGCTCGACGACACGTTCCTCGTCATCTCGGGCGACGCGATGACCGACATCGATCTCTCGAAGGTCATTGCCTTCCACAAGGAGCGCAAGGCCGCGGTCACCCTCACGCTGGTCCGCGCCGCGAATCCACTCGAGTACGGCGTCGTGATCACGCAGGCGGACGGCAAGATCACGAAGTTCCTGGAGAAGCCGTCATGGGGTGAGGTCTTCTCCGACACCATAAACACCGGCATCTACGTGATCGAGCCGCGGGTCCTCGAGCGCTACGCGATCGGGGACTCGTTCGACTTCAGCAAGGACCTGTTCCCTCGATTGCTCGCCGATGGGGAGCCGCTCTACGGCTACGTCGCGGAGGGCTATTGGACGGACGTCGGGTCGATCGCGGAGTACAGCCGCGCGAACGCCGACCTGCTCCTGGGTCGCATGAAAAGCGCGCCGCTGGGCACCGAGATCCGTCCCGGCGTCTTCGCCGGTGGCGACGTGGCGATCGAGCCGACGGCCATGCTGACGGGGCCGATCTACCTCGGCGCCGGCGTGCGCATCGGCGGCGGCGCGGAGATCATCGGGCCGACGGTCCTGCGGGATTCCGTCACGGTGGACCAGTTCGCGCACGTGGAAAGCTCGATCGTGTGGCGCAACAGCTACATCGGCGAGCGGTCGGACTTGCGCGGCACGATCGTCGGCCGGCAGTGCGCACTCAAAGCGCGCGTGATCCTCGAGGAAGGCTCGGTCGTCGGCGACCACTCCGTCATCAATGAAGGCGCACGAGTGCGGGCGTCGGTGAAGATCTGGCCGGACAAGCAGGTCGAGGGCGGTGCCGTCGTCGGGTCGAGCCTTATCTGGGGCTCGCAGGGCCGACGCTCGTTGTTCGGGCGCTTCGGTGCGACCGGCCTCGTGAACGTTGACCTGACGCCCGAATTCGCCGCGCGGCTCGGCTCCGCGTATGCATCGTCCCTTCCGAGCGGGGCGACGGTGACGATGAACCGGGACCAGCATCGCTCCAGCCGCATGCTCAAGCGCGCGCTCATGGGTGGGATCGTGGGATCGGGCGTGCACGTGGCGGACCTCACCCAGGCGCCCTTGCCGATCGGGCGCTTCCAGACCAGGCGCATGGGCGCCGCAGGCGGCGTGCACGTGCGCGTCTCGCCGTTCGACGTACGCGTCTGCGACATCAAGTTCTTCGACCGGCAGGCCCTCGACATGGATAAGGCCCAGGAACGGAAGGTCGAGAACGTGTTCTTCCGCGAGGACTTCCGGCGCAGCTCGTACGACGACGTGGGACGGATCATGGAGATCCCCCGCGTCGGCGAGGCGTACAGCGAGTCGTTCCTTCGTGAGGTCACGCACAAGCGCGAGATCGCCGACGCCAAGGTGAAGATCGTCCTCAACTACTCGCACGGGACCGCGGCGCAGTACCTGCCGCAGCTCATGGAGGCGTTGGACGTCGAGGTCATCGGGATCAACTCCGTGGTCTCGGAGAACATCGGCTCGCGTTCGTTCGAGGAGTTCCAGCAGCAGATGCGCGAGCTGGCAGCCATCACGGCCACGCTCCGCGCGAGCTTCGGTGTGACGCTCGACCAGGGCGGCGAGAAGATCTTCGTGGTCGACGATCGGGGACGGATCATCGAGGACCGCCACTTCCTCACGGCGTTCGTCGCGCTCATGACGAAGTCGTCCCCAGGCCTCGTGGCCGTGCCCGTGTTCGCGCCCGCCATCATCGAGCGGCTCGTGACGGAGGCCGGCGGCAAGGTGCAGCGGGTCCGTGC
>JALYKF010000087.1 GCA_030774905.1 Chloroflexota bacterium | reverse complement strand
GCCGCGTCTAGCGCGTCGAGGTCGATGAAGAATCGGTCGCCGCTCGGCCGGATGCCCGCGGCCTCCGCGAACTCGGGACGCGCCGTCGCGATCACGAGCATCGGCTCGCTCGCCAAGCTGAGCCGGTCGATCAGCGCGACGACCTCGGGGGCTGCCCAATGCACGTCCTCGACCCAGATGGCGACCGGGCCGCTCGCCGCGAGCGCCCCGATGAAGCGGCGCCACGCGTTCAGGAGCTCGTCGGCGCGCTCCTCCTTTCCGATCGCTGCGAGCGACGCGCTGGACCGGATGCCGGCGGAGTGCGCGAGGGCGTCGCCGATCCGCACACGATCGGACTCCAGGACCGCGTCGGCCACGACAGCCTCGAGCGCGCTGTCGGGCTGATCGCCGAGGAGCAGCTGCCGGAGCGGCGCGAGCGCGCCGGTCTCGCCACCCGGCCGGCAGCGCGCGACGAGCACGCGCACGCCCGGCCACGACGCGAGGAACTCGTCGACGAGCCGAGTCTTGCCCTGACCCGGCGGGCCGGACACGAGCGCGAGCACCGATCGGGTCTTCGCGCGCCGTTGTGCGAGCCGGAGGAGCTCGAGCTCCGCTTCGCGACCGACGAACGGGAGACGGTGACGACCGGCGGAGCCGCCGATCTCATCCAGCAGCCAGACGTCGATCCCGCCCAGTCCCTTCAGGTCGACCCTGCCCATCGAGGTGAATGAGGCGCTCTCGCTGGTGGCCTCGTGCGCGACCGGGCCAACGAGCACCTGGCCAGGCTCGGCGCGCTGCTGAAGCCGTGCCGCGGTATTCACGACCGTGCCAACGCTCATTTGCTGTTTGGTATCGGCCGCCGCGGCCAGATCGACGATCGCCTCACCGGTCTCGATGCCGATCCGCACGCCGAACGGAATATCGGCAGCGGAGCGCGATGCGGCCCACGCGCGAGCACCTGCCGCAGCGCGCAACGCACGCGCAGGGTCATCGGAGTGGGTGACCGGCGCGCCGAACAGCGCGTAGATGGCGTCGCCGATGTACTTCTCGACCGTGCCGCCCTCGGCCTCGATGATCCCACGCAGCTCGCCGAACGCCTGATCGAGCGCGGCCTTGAGACGCTCGGGGCCGAGGGTCACCGTGAGCTCGGTCGAACCCACGACGTCGATGAACACGGACGTGATGAGGCGCCGTTCCTCGGTGCGGGCAGTGGTGGCCACAGCGAAATGCTACGAGCGGTACCGCGGTACCGGTGGGCCGTCCCATCGCGCGACGCCGGCGCCAGGTCCAGCCTCCCGCTCATGGAGGTGCCCATGTTCCGGACCCGATCATTCATCCACCGCGAAGAAGGACTCGCGACCATCGAGTACATCGTCGGCGCCGCCGTCGTCCTCGGCACCCTCGTCATCGGCGTGCAGAGCTGGAACAACGGGCTGGTCGCCCGGCTCCAGAGCCTGGTCTCGCAGATGGGCCTGATCCATTAGGTCCGCGCATGGCGATCAGGCGGGCCTCGCGACGCTCGAGACGACGCTGATGATCACCGTGCTGATCCCGCTGCTCTTCGCGGTGATCGAGTTCGGCGACGTCTTCCAGCGCTGGCTGGCGCAGGAGAGCGCCACCGTGCAGGTCGCCCGGTACGCGGCCGAGCTCGGTGGCGACGGCCCGGAGGTACGCGCGCTGCTCGACCGATCGCTTCGGGAGTCCGGGATCGATCCGGCCGTCACCGCCTTGGACGTCACGCCCTCGCGGGTCGGGTGGCGCGAGCCGCTCACGGTCACCGTGCGGTCGTCCGCGACGATCGCCATCCCGTTCCTGTTCACGACAGCCATCCCGCTTCGCACGACCGCCGTCGTTCGCGGCGAGCTCGCGCGTTGAGCGCGATCACCACCGTCGTGATGTTGCCTTTGCTCATCGTCGTGCTGGTGACGACCCTGCAGGTCGGCAGCCTGCGGGTGATCGCGGCGCGGGTCCGGTCGGCTGCCGATCTCGCGGCGCTCGTGGCCGTGAACGATCAGGACAGCGGTGAGCTCGAACGCACCGGCCGGCTGATCCCGGCTCCTGACGCAGCCGACGTCGCACGGGCGGTATTCGCGGCCAACCTCGAGCCGATCGCCGCGCACCTGGCTGCGACGCCCCTGTCCCTCGCGGCCGGCGCATCGGTCCGCGTCGACGCGACGTCGGCGACCGTCCACCTGTCGGCGGTCGTCCCCGTCCGCACTCCCTTCTTCGGCGCCCTCTTCTTCCACCCGATCACCGATGTCGCCGTCACGGCGAATGGAGGCGCGAGATGAAACGCACGGTCCTGCTCGTCACGGTGACGCTGTGGTCGTTGAGCACCGCGCCTGCGCTCGCGCGCGACCCGTACCGCGACGATATCGACGAGCGGTCCCCGCTGCCTGCGTGGACCCCTGAGCCGGCGCCGGTCGCAGCGCCGCCCGGGGTCTACCTCGTGACGGAGACGTATGCGGGTGATTCGATCGTGCGCTCGGGTCCGCTGACGACCTACTCGACCGAGACCGTCCACGAAGTGACCGGCTCGTACGCGCGCGTCCTCGAGACCGTCGCCACCGGCAGTTCGAGTGCGTACGACGGTGCCGCATTCAACGGGCGCGCTTCGCTCACCGACGGCCGCGGCGTCGCCGGCACGTACTACGAGAACTACGTGCGCACCGACTTCGGGTTCGTGCCGGTCAGCGTCGTGTTCTTCCAGGATGACAGCGAGTTCGCCCGGGCCACAGCCGTCTCCTCCCGGCCCGGACAGATCCCAGCGCCGGCCAGCGCACCCGGCGTGACGCTCGTGTTGCCCACTGCCGGCGCGCCTGGCGCAGCGACGTCGCCTGTGCCGCCGGCCGCAGGTGTGCCGATCGACGAGCGAGTCGTGCCTCCGGCGCTGCCGGCGTCACCGCCGGATCGTGGGGCTACGGTGCTGTTGGACCGGTCCATCGAGGTCCTTCGCGGACGCCGCACGCCAATCGCGCTTGCCGGAGCGGACGTGCGGAGCTGGCGGTTCCTGTCGGGCGAGGTGGTCGCGCTCGGCACACTGAGCGGTGGCCCCGGTGACGCGTTCGTCGTGCGCTGGGATCGGCTTCCGGCCCCGAACACGACGTGGGTCCTGCGCTTCGCGGTCGACTACGCGGACGGCACGAGCCACGACCATCTGGTGCGGGTGGCGGTACGCGCGCCAGGTCTCGTCGAATGACGGGCCAGCGCGTGCTGCTTGTGGTCGCGATCGTGTGCGGCGCGGTCGCTGGCACGATCTACTACGCGAGCCTTCAGCGCGTCGCGATCGTGGTCGCGGCGCGCAGCCTCGATGCCGACAAGGCCATCGGGGCCGACGACGTGATGCTTCGCGAGCTTCCGCCCGACGCCGTTCCCGTTGGCGCGTTGCATTCGACCGACGACGCCATCGGGCGCGTGCCCCGCGCGCCGCACTGGCCCGGTCAGATCCTGCTCGCCCCCGCGCTCGCGGCCGGGGCGGCCGCGTTCCATAGCGGGATCGTCCCTCCGGCCGGGCAGCGGGCCGTCGCGATACCCGTGACCCCGGCCCAGGCGCTTGGCGGAGCGCTCGTCGCCGGCGCGCACGTCGATGTCGTCGCGGTGCCGGTGATCGGGCGGACGCCGGCCGGCCGCGTCACCGAGCTGGTCGCGACGAACGTCACCGTGCTGGACGTGCGAGGCGAGAACGGCGGCCCGTTCATCCCCGCGACGGGCAGCCGCGGCGCTCCGATCGCCGTCGATCGGCTCGGAAGCGTCGTCGTCGCCGTGTCGCCGAGCGACGAGCTACGGATCGCCGATCGGATCGCGACGAGCACGTTCGTGCTCGTCTTCATCCCGACCGCGGAGTGACCAGCCTCGTGCTCGTAGCCACGTCGCATGCGCCATTCGATCTCGCCCTTGATGCGCCGCGCTTCTCCCTCTGGCGCCATGGGTCGACCGTCGGGATGACCCTCGACGAGCTCCACGCGACCCGCGTCAGACGGGCCCTCGCCTTCAACGGAGTACGCACGAGCGTCGCAGGAGCGGACATGCCGCAACCAGCCGGCGGGATCCGAGCCGTCGGCATCGGCCTCGCTCCGGCGCGTCTCGCGCCGGGCGACCTGGATGTGGTCGAGGTGCGAGTGGTGCCGCTCGCGGAGGCCACCGCGCGCGCCCTCGCGCGACCCCTCCGGGCGTGGCCGGCCGGAGTCCGGCGCCGTTCGCGCTGCAGCGCGCTGCTCCGGGGCAACGACGCGCTCCTCGAAGTGCGCCGGACCGCGTGGTGCGATCGGGACACGCTCCGCCGGGACCACCGAGCGCTCCGGCCCGTCCTCTTCGACGCGGGCGCGGCCGCGCTGCCGATCCGGATCTACGCCTCCGAGAACGCGCTCACGCGGTGGATCGAAGGATGACGTGGCGCGCGTTGCTGGATGCGTCGCCGGTCGCGCACATCGCGCTCGCGCTGATGCGAGACGCGACCGGACGGGAGGAGCCGCTCGAGCCGTTGCTACCCGCGCGGCCGGCCGGTCTCCCGCCGGAGCGCGGCCTCGCCTTCTGGTCGCTGATCGCCGGCGTCGGCGCCTCGACCGTCGCCGCCCTTGTCGCGCACCGTGCGGCGGGGACGGGCCGCGCGCCGGTCCTCATCGACCTCGATCGACGTGTCCCGACGCAGGCACTGCGCGCCCAGTGCTCGGGCGCGAGCGTGATGGACGCGCTGCTTCGCCCGGGTGGAGAAGCGGCGCTGCTCTCGACGTGGGCTCAGGTGCCGTTCCTACCCGGCTCGCCCGAGCTGCACAGATCCTTCGACGGGCCGCGAGTCGCGGAGCTGATCGCGCGGCTCCATCGCGACCGGCCGGTGATCCTGGATCTCGGAACGGGCGTGGATGCCCTCGACGCCGACGTCCTCGCCGTTGTCGACCGGCTGTGCGTCGTGGTCGGGATCACCGTCGCGCAGCTGCAGGCGGCGTTCTGCGCCATCCCGGTACTCGAGGGCATTGGGACGCGAGTGGGCGTCGTCGTGGTCGGCGCGGAAGGGGAGGACGCGGCGCGCGTCGCGGCGCGCCTGCCGTGGCCGCTGCTCGCGGCGATCCCGGCCGATCCATTTCTGGCGCGCGACGATTTCGCCGCCCGCGCCCCGACGCTCCGCGCGATCGACGTCCTCATCCGGAGCGTCGCGTGATCGACGCCGCGCTCGTCGCGCGCGTGCGCACGGACGTCGCCTCCGGTCTGGACCCGGCGACGCTGCTCGCGCTGTACGCGGACCCGGCGCGCCGCCGGCTGATCCGCGAGCGCGTGCGCACCGCCGCCGGCGCGCGCCTTTCGGATGGCGAGCTCGAGCGGCTGTGCGCCGATCTCTTTGGGTTCGGCTGCCTCCAGCCGCTCCTCGACGATCCCGAGATCACGGATGTGCTCGTGAACGCGCCCGATCGCGTCTTCGTGGAGCGCGATGGCCGGCTCGAACGCGTCGCGGTCGCGTTCCGAGACGGCGCCGAGCTGTCGGATCTGATCTATCGCATCGCGGCGAGCGTCGGCCGCGAGCTCACCATCGAACATCCGTTCGTCGACGCGCGGATGCGGGACGGGTCGCGGGCGAACGCGGTCATCGAGCCGGTCGGCGGTCCGTGCCTGTCGATCCGCAAGTTCCGGCCCCGTTCGATGCCGCTGGCCGGCCCGGCGTCGTGGGTGGCCGGCGGTGCGCTGACCGGCGAGGCAGCCGCGCTGCTGGTCGACGCCGTGCGGCGGCGACGGAACGTTGTCGTCAGCGGGACGACCGGCTCCGGGAAGAGCACCTTGCTGCGATCGCTCGCTGCGGCGATCCCCGCGGACGAGCGCATCGTGGTGATCGAGGACACGAACGAGCTCGTCCTGCCGCACCACCACGCGGTCCATCTGGAGTGCGTTCCGTCGCGTGACGCGGGCGTCGGGGTCGCCGACCTCGTCGTGAACGCGCTCCGCATGCGCCCGGACCGCATCGTCGTGGGGGAGGTGCGCTCACCGCGTGACGCGTCCGCGCTGCTGGAGGCGTTGAGCACCGGACACGCGGGGTCGCTCACGACGCTCCATGCCGGCTCAGCCCGGGATGCACTGGGACGCCTCGAGCTGTTGCTCGCGCGTGCCGGCGAGCTGTCGTCCGCCGCCATCACGAGGCACGTCGCTCGGGCGATCGACGTCGTCGTGCACCTCGATCGGCAACGCGACGGCCGGCGCGTCGTCCGCGAGATCGCGCGCGTCGAAGACGAGATCGCGACGATCGTCTGGAGTCACGAGCGATGAGCGCGGCCGCCATCGGCGCATTCGCGGTCGCGGCTGCGGCGCTGGCCGTCGGCATGGTCCCGCTCGTGGGCCGCCCGATGCCGCGATCGGTCCGCCACCCAGACGCGGCCGCGCTCGCGGACGCCGGCTGGCGATCCGGCACCGCGCGGTGGGAGTG
>JALYKF010000086.1 GCA_030774905.1 Chloroflexota bacterium | reverse complement strand
TTCGCGATCGCCGCGTGGTTCGCCCACCGGAGGCTTCGCCGGGCCTGACCCGCGATACTCAACACATGGCCGAGCGTCTTCTCCTCGCTGACTCCAACAGCCTCATTTACCGCGGCTACTTCGCCATTCCGCCACTCACGACCACGAAGGGCGAGCTCGTGAACGCCGCGTTCGGCTTCGCGTCGATCCTGTTGAAGGTCATCCAGGAGTACCCGCCGCAGCACATCGCCGCGTGTTTCGACTTGCCCGTCCCCACCTTCCGCAAGGAGCGCGACGCCACCTACAAAGCCACGCGCAAGCCGATGCCCGACGATCTCCGCCCGCAGTTCGAGCGGTGCAAGGAGTTCCTCGAGAAGTTCGGTGTCCCGATGCACTCGCTCCCCGGGTACGAGGCCGACGACGTGATCGGCGCGCTCAGCAAGCAGGCCGAAGCAGCGGGTCTTGACACGCTCATCCTGTCCGGAGATCTGGACACGCTGCAGCTCGTCACGCCGCGCGTATCGCTGATGACCACGCGGCAGGGATTCCAGAACACGGTCATCTACGACGAAGCCAAGATCATGGAGCGCTTCGGGCTGCGTCCGGATCAGATGGTCGATTACAAGGCCCTGAAAGGCGACCCGACGGACAACATCGCGGGTGTGCCGGGCGTCGGCGAGAAGACCGCGGGCAAGCTCATCGCCGATCACGGCAGCGTCGAAGGTGTGTACGCGAACCTGAGCGCGCTCACCCCGAAGCTGCGCGCGGCGCTCGAAGCGAATCAGGCGCAAGTGCTGCACAGCCGCGAGATGTCGCGGATCATCACGGACATCCCGGTCACGCTCGACCTCGAGCGGACGCGGCGCGGCGCGTACGACCGCGCGGCGGTCGTCGATCTGTTCCGGGACCTGGAGTTCCGGAGCCTGATCCCGCGGCTGCCTCCCGCTGACGGCAACACGAACACGCCGCTGCCGACCCCGACGCTGTTCTCGACCGAGACCGCGCGGGCGGCGCCGCAGACGTCGGGCACCGGCCAGCTGTCGCTCGGCCTGACGAGCCCGGTCGCGGCGCCCGTCGACATCGCGCTCATGGCGGATGCCGATACGGCCGACTACCTGGTGCGCGCGCGCGAGGCCGGCCGGATCGCCGTCTTCGCCGACGTGGATTCGGAGCGCGCTCCGCGCCTCCTCGGCCTGGGCCTGGCCCTCGAGGAGACCTGCTGCTACCTCGCGATCGGTGAACGGATCCCCCCGCCGATCATCGAGCTGCTCGCGGATCCGCGGATCGGCAAGCTCGTGCACGACGGGAAGACCGCTCGCCGCGCGCTTCGCCGGGCCGGCGCCGACCTCATGGGCATCGAGATGGACACCGTCATCGCGTCGTACCTCGCCAACGCGAGCCGGCGGCAGCACCTCTTGGACGACCTCGCGACAGAGCGCCTGGGCCTCGAAGTGCCCGCGCTGCCCCTCCCGGACCGGCGACACAAGGACGTCCTGCCGACGCTCGACGAGCGCCTCGCGCGCGCGGGCACCGCGGCCGTCGCGACCGGGCGGCTCGCGGCGCTGTTCCGCGAGGACCTCGAGCGCCTTGGCCTCGCGACGCTGTTCCGCGAGATCGAGCTGCCGCTCGTCGACGTCCTCGTGCACATGGAAGAGGCGGGCATCAAGGTGGACACGCGATACCTCGCGACGCTCGCCGTGGAGTTCGCGGGCGAGGTCGGGCGGATCGAGCGCGAGGCCCATGCCGCCGTCGGCCACGAGTTCGGCATCAACTCACCCAAGCAGCTGCAGGAGCTGCTGTTCACCGAGCTCAAGCTGCCGCGCGGCCGCCGCACCGGCACCGGCTACTCGACCGACGCCGCCGTGCTCGAGGAGCTGCGTGGCGCGCACCCGGTCGTCGACAAGATCCTCGAATACCGCGAAGTCGAGAAGCTCCGTTCGACGTACGCCGAGGGCCTCGGCCCGCTCATCGACGGCGACGGCCGGATCCACACGACGTTCAACCAGACCGTCGCCTCCACGGGCCGCCTCTCGAGCCAGTCGCCGAACCTGCAGAACATCCCGATCCGCACGCCGCTCGGCCGGCGGATCCGGCGCGCGTTCGTCGCCGGACATCCCGATCGCACGCTGCTGGCGGCCGACTACTCGCAGATCGAGCTCCGAGTGCTCGCGCACGTGTCCGGGGACCCGGCGCTCGTCGATGCGTTCCGCACCGGCGCGGACGTCCATACCCGCACCGCGGCAGCGGGCTTCGGTGTGGCCGAGTCGGAGGTCACCCGCGAGCAGCGCAGCGTGGCGAAGATGCTGAACTTCGGGATCGTCTACGGGATGAGCGACTTCGGGCTCGCCTGGCGTATGGGCATGCAGCGCGAGGAAGCCGCGCGGTTCATCGACGAGTACTTCAAGCGCTACGCGCTCGTGCGCCGGTATGTCATGGAGACGAAATCGTTCGCGCTGGAGCAGGGCTACGTCGAGACGCTCCTCGGCCGCCGCCGCTACATCCCCGACATGGCGAGCAGCAATGGCGCGGTCCGCAACGCCGCTGAGCGCATGGCCATCAACATGCCGGTCCAAGGGACCGCGGCCGACATCATGAAGATCGCGATGGTGAAGGTGCACGACCGCCTTCGTGATGCGGCCTGGGCC
>JALYKF010000085.1 GCA_030774905.1 Chloroflexota bacterium | reverse complement strand
AACCAGACCTTCCTGCAGGGCCGTCACGACGGTCGCTGCGTCATCGGCGCGCACACCTGGATCGGGCCGCAGTCGTACTTCGACTGCCGCGACATGCAGCTCGGCGAATACGTCGGCTGGGGCCCCGGGGCGAAGGTCCTGGGCAGCGAGCACACCGGCGAGCCGGCGGATGTGCCGATCATCCAGACCGATCTCGTCATCAAGCCCGTGCGCGTGGGCGACGGCGCCGACATCGGCGTGAACGCGGTGCTGCTTCCGGGCGTGACGGTTGGCGCGGGTGCCATCGTCGGCGCCGGCGCGGTCGTGACGAAGGACGTGGACGCGTACACGATCGTGGCGGGCGTGCCGGCGAAATTCCTGCGCTCGCGCAGGAACCCGTAGTGCCGCTGTTCCGCAAGAACAAGAACGAGCCGCCGGATCCAGCCGACGCCCAGGTGGTGGAGCGGCTTCGGAGCGAGGGAGTGGATCTGAAGGCCCCGCTCGAGATCCGGCACTACCTGTCTTTCGAGACTGAGGGAGCCGCGCGCCGTGCGGCGCTCGAGTTCGGGGAGAGCCCGGAATGGCGGGTCGAGGTCCGGCGTGCCGCCCAGGGTCCGCAGTGGCTCTTTCTCCTGACGCACCGCGCCGTGATCGATCTCGCGGCCATCCAAAAGCTCCGGACCTCGCTCAGCGGGCTCGCGGCGCGCAACGGCGGCCAGTACGACGGCTGGGAGGCGGGCGCGCCGTCGTGAGCAGCGTCCTCGACGGCGCCCGGGTCGTCGTCACCGGTGGCGCGGGCAACGTGGGCTCGCACATCGTCGACGCCGCGATCGCGGCCGGCGCGCGCGAGGTCGTCGCGCTCGATGCGCTCGTGCGGGGCGTTCCCGAGAACCTCGACGCCGCGCTGAAGACCGGCAAGGCGAGCCTGCGCGAGCTCGACATCCGCGACCGCGAGGCCGTTGCAGCGTCCATCGACGGCGCGGACGTCGTCTTTCATCAGGCCGCGTTGCGCTGGACGCGTTGTCAGGAGGCGCCGCGCGAGTGCCAGGAGGTCATGGTCGACGGCACGTTCAACGTGCTCGAGGCCGCCGTCGCGGCGAAGGCGAAGCACGTCGTGCTCGCGTCGAGCGCCGTGGTGTACGGCGAGCCCGAGGCCTTGCCGATGGATGAGGACCAGGCGCTCAACGGCACGACGTTCTACGGATCGATGAAGGTCGCGAACGAGCAGCTCGCGCGCGCGTTCGCGAGCCTGCACAGCACGCCGACGGCGACGCTGCGCTACTTCAACGTGTACGGGCCGCGCATGGACGTGCGCTCGCGGTTCGTCGAGGTGATGATCCGCTGGCTCAACCTCATCGACGAGGGCAAGCCGCTCACGCTCTTCGGCGACGGATCGTCGTCGGCGGATTTCGTGTACGTGGCCGATGTCGTGCGCGCGAATCTGCTCGCCTGCGCGAGCGAGCGGCCGAACGTTGTCGTGAACGTGTGCAGCGGCGTCGAGACGAGAATGCGTGATCTCGCGGCGCTGCTGCTGCGACTCACCGGCAGCTCGGTCGGGATCGAATTCAAGCCCCAGCCAGCGGGCGCGCTTCCCGCCC
This sequence comes from Chloroflexota bacterium, assembly GCA_030774905.1. The sequence continues at coordinate 548 of JALYKF010000085.1, read as the reverse complement.
GGCGCGTAGGCGATCCAACGCGGGCGACGGAGCTGCTCGGATTCAAGGCCGAGACGACATTGGAAGATGGCGTGCGGCGCCTGATCGCGTGGCGTCGCGACGTGCTCGCTCAGGTTTGACCGCTATGGGCTAGTGATGTATACATACATCATGCGCCGAACGCAGATCTACCTAACCGACGAGGAGGCCCACGCGTTGAAGCGCGCGAGCAAGGAAACGGGGCTGTCGATGTCCGATCTGGTCCGCACTGCCGTGGATGAGAAGTTCCTGCTTGGTCAGATGACCACGGCGGAAAAGATCCGCGCCGTCGAAGAGTCGTTCGGCGCGTGGACTGGGCGGACCGAGACCGGCGAGCAGTACGTCGAGCGGATGCGCTCTGGTCGGCTGGCCCGCCTCCACGGCCTGGATCAGCCCTGAAGCTCGTCGTCGACGCGTCCGTGCTCATCGACAATGTCCGGGGTGTCGCTGCGGCCAAGTCGTTCATGGTCGCTGCCTTTGCTCGTGGCGATGACATTTGGAGCTCACACGTCATCCGAGCTGAGGTGCTT
>JALYKF010000084.1 GCA_030774905.1 Chloroflexota bacterium | reverse complement strand
CGGCGCCGTCGCCATGATCGTGGACGTGCCCGTGGTCCTCGTGCGCCGCGGCCCTCGTCGCGCGCAGCCCGTTCCAGCGCGCGCGTAGCAGGCCGAGGCCGATGACCGCCACGAGCACGCCCGAGAGAATGCCGAGGATCGGGTAGAGACGCTCCGGCAAGACGTACTGCGCGGCCACGAGCGTCACCGTCCCGAGAACGTAGACGCCAATGGTGTGCGTCACCGTGACGGTGGATCCGAGGATGACCGCCTGCGCCGCGGTGCCGCGGGAACCCACCAGGTACGCCGCGACCATCGCCTTCCCGTGACCGGGACCGACGGCATGCAGGGCGCCCAGGATCATCGCCACCACGAGGGCCGCGAGGAGCGCACCGGCATCGCTGGTCCCGGAGCGAAGGAACGCCGCGAGCTGGTCGGCGCCGGCATCGATCGCGAATCGCGGTGCACCCACGACGGAGATACCCGGCACCGCGGGCACCGCGGCGAGGTCGACCGTGGCGGTCGCGTCGGTCACGTCCGGCGGCGTCGCTGCGGGATCGTTCGGATAGGACCGGAGCTCATTGGTCGGGTCGCTTGCCGCCACGCTCGCGTCGCGCACTGCTCCCTGGATCACGATCGAGTGCCATCCGATCCGGCCCGCGAACGTCGCGTCGCGGTACCGGATGCGCTCGCCCTCTGTCGCGCTCTGCGCGTCCAGGTCCAGCGTCACTCGCAGGGTCGCGAGTCCGGCCTGTCCCATCAGCTGCTCGGTCGTCGAGCTCCTGAGCGCCAGGTGGACCGGCACGCCGCCGACGGACAGGGTGAGGCCTTCGATGATCGCGGGCACGATCGCGTCCACTCGTCCGGCCTGCAGCTCTTGCAGGGTCGGGATCTCCGCGAGGTCGAGCACGTAGCGAACGCGGATGGCGTCCGCGCCCACGGTGACCCGGCTGAAGTGGTTCACCGTGAAGTTCCCCAGCGGATGCGCGGCGGCGGGGGTTGCGAAGAGCGGCACAAGGAGGATCGCGAGCCAGAATGCGACGAAGATCCGTCTCATCGTGCCTGCAGCTCGCTGACCCGTTGCGCGAGCGCGACGTCGCCGGCGGCCCCCGCGATCACTGCGGCCCGATGGACCGCGACCGGATCCCGCCACCCGAGACGGAGTGCTTCATTCGCGTACCGCGAGGCCGCGGCGAGGTCGCCGGTCTTGTATTCGGTCCACGCCAGGGTCATCGCGACGGTGACGCTGGGACGGATCGCGTACTCGGCCCGAGCCGTCGCCAGCGCGTCGTCGAGCCGAAGATCGTGGTCGGCATCGAAGAGTGCGAGATCGATGTCGGTGCGGACGCCGTTCGCTTTCAGGAGCTGTTCCATCGCGTGGACCAGCGTGACGTCCTGCGTCGCGCGGCTCACGTCGCCAAGTCGCTCGTGGAGATCGGCCAGGGCGATGAAGAAGTCAGGCACCGGAAGGCGCTGTCCGATCCGCTCATACAGTGCCGCCGCACCCGAGAGATCGCCGCCTGATGCGAGCACGCGCGCCTGGCCGGCGACCGCGAACACGTATCCGTCGACGCGCTGCAGCGCCTCGTCGTACGCGCGCGACGCGGCACGGAGGTCATTCTTGGCGAGATACAGATTGCCGAGTTGGACCTCCGACCAGGCGGTCCCCTCGGCCCGTGGCGCTCCGGAGTCCACGGCGCGCCGCATCGCGTCGATGGCGCCATCAAGGTCGCCGTGGAGCTCGCGAAGGTACGAGACCCGTGAGTACGATGCGAGATCGGGCCGCAGGTCCACCATGCGCTGCGCCGACGCGATCGCTTCGTCGTACCGGCCGAGTTCGACGTACGCGTCAGTCAGCACGCCGTAGACCGCGGGCCGCGCGGGCGCCGCGGCTTGCGCGACCTGAGCCAGGCGGAGCGCCGCTGCGAAATCGTGTCGCGACAATGCGAGGTTGGCCGCGGTCACAGCGACGTCCGGGTCATTCGGGGCCTTGGCCACCGCCGCATCGATGAGCGAGGCCGCCTTGGCGTACAGGCTGGGGTCGTAGGTCTCGCGGACGCGACCAAGGTAGGCGGCGGCGAGCCCGGCGGCGGCCTTCGGGTCATCAGGCGCGTTCGCGAGCTTGGCCTGGGCCTGCGCGATCGCGCGCTCCCCATCGGTCCGCGGATCGAGAAGCCGTTCGATGGCCGCCGGGATGTCAGTGACCTCGGTGCGGGCCGCCGTCAGGACCGCCGAGAACGCACCAACACAGGAGGCGAACGCGACGAGCCAGAGTGCCGCACGTCTCATGGCAGGAGCACCTGGGCCTTCGCGGTCTCGGTCTGATCGCCGAGGGCGCAGGTCGCGGTCAAGATCGACTCACCATGGTCCCCGAGCGGCTGATAGCTCCAGCTCGCGATGCCTTTCGCGTCGGCGACACGCTCGCCGGCATCGATGATTGCCCCGGACGGGCGGCGAACGAGGAGGCCACAGCGCGAGGCCGGCGTGGTGAGGAGCGCGAGCGCGCCGTTGTCGGATGCGGTGATCGTGGCGAAGTACGACTGGAGCGCCAGACCGGGTGGTGGCTTCGTGCCCAGTGTCGGAATGGCCGCCGGCGCATCGGTCGGCGTGGCGACGGCTGCCGGAACCGTCGCCGGCGGGCTCGGTGTTGCGGCGGGTGCGGCGCACGAGACCAGCAACCCGATCGACAAGACGAGTGCGGCGCGGCCGCCGGGGAGCTTGCGCTCCCCGGCGGTGAACAACAACGTCGTTCGTCCGCGATCGCGCACTGTTACGGGGTCACCGGCTCGGAGCGGTGGCCTGGATACGTGTGATCGAAACCCTGGGCTGGCGTCGCGCTGTAAGGGAAGGATCCGAGGAACGCACTGTCGTTGGC
>JALYKF010000083.1 GCA_030774905.1 Chloroflexota bacterium | reverse complement strand
GTGCGCAGCGTGGCCCGACGGCGCCCGAGGTCGCGCGCATGCGGGCGACCGGGCTCACGGTGCGCGAGCTCGCGCGCCACTACGGCGTGTCACACGTGACGATCCTCGATCGGCTGAAAAAGGCCGGTACATCAGGTACAATTCGATGACCCAGTGAGCACGACCGTTATGCCGATGAATGACGTCTTGAAGACGCTTGCCTCCGAGCAGCTGAAGACCGACCTCCCCGAGGTCCGGCCCGGGGACACCGTCCGCCTATCCGTGCGCGTCGTCGAAGGCACGCGCGAACGGCTCCAGGCGTACGAAGGCACCGTGCTCCGCGTGCGCGGCGGCGGCCTCAATGCCCAGATCACGGTCCGCCGGATCGCGAGCGGCGTGGGCGTCGAGCGCACATTCCTGGTCCATTCACCTCGGCTCGACAAGATCGAGGTCCTCCGCCACGGGCACGCCCGCCGGGCGGCCCTGTACTTCCTGCGCGACCGCGTGGGCAAGGCCGCGACCCTTCGCGAAAAGCGGCGCTGATCCCGCGATAACGCCCGCGGGCCCATCGGCGCCGCGATAATCGATCGGTGCCGAGCCTCCGCTACGAGAAAGCCCTCTGGGACCAAGGCCTCACCCGGGTCGTCGGCGTCGACGAGGTCGGCATGGCCACCCTCGCCGGTCCGGTCGTCGCAGCGGCGTGCCTCGTGACGCCGGACGTCCGCCTCATCCGCGCGGTCCGCGACTCGAAGCTGCTGACGCGCTTACAGCGGGAGGAGCTCGTCCCGGAGATCCGCGCGCGGGTGACCCGCATCGGCATCGGCGCTGCGTCCGTCGCGGAGATCCATCGGCTCAACATCTACCACGCGAGCCACGTCGCGATGCAGCGGGCCCTGCGCCAGATCGGCGAGTACGACCACGTGCTCGTCGACGGTCGCCGCATCCTCGACCCCGCGTTCGCGCCGGGCAAACACACCGAGATCGTGAAGGGCGACATGAAGAGCTTCGCGATCGCCGCGGCCTCCATCATCGCGAAGGTCACCCGTGACCGGCTGATGGAGAAGCTCGCCGGCCGCTACCCGGGCTACGGCTGGGAGCACAACTGCGGCTACCCGACCATCGACCACCGCAAGGCGCTGCGCGAGCTCGGCGTCACGCCGTTCCACCGCCAGGACTTCGGCACGGTGAAGATCATGCTGCTCGGGGAGCAGCTGGAGCTCGACGTTGCGACGGCGTGACGCTCTGCAACCCAGTTGACGGTGACGCGGACTGCCCGCGCCGGTAAAGTCCATCGGCCATGACCACGATCCAGCGTCCGCCGATCACCATGCGTCCGTTCACGACGGACGACTACGCCACGTTCGTCGAGCTCTCGAACTCGGCGTACCCGGACTATGCCTGGACCATCGAAGAGATCACACACTTCGACCAGGACTGGAAGCCGGAGGGCTATTACAAGCGGCGCGTGATCGCCGAGGAGGCCGGAGTCGCCGCCGGCTACTGCGAAGTGTCGCATTCCCGCGGCCAGTTCGCGCCCGACAACTACAACATCGACCTTGTGGTCCGGCCGGAATCGCGGCGGCGCGGGATCGGCCGCACGCTGCTCGATGACGCCGTCGCCGCGCTGTCTTCACGGCACGCGCATTGGATCCGCAACGGGATCAAGGAGTCCGACAGCCACAGCGTCGACTTCGCGCGCGCGATCGGCGCCGTCGAGCTGAAGCGCGACTGGGAGTCGCGGCTCGACGTAGCGACGTTCGACGCTGCGCCGTTCGCCGCCGCTCCGGCGCGCGCGGCCGAACAGGGCGTGCGGCTCACGACGCTCGCCGATGAGCTGAATGCGGATCCCGAGGCCGTGCGGAAGGCATGGGTGCTGCACGAGGTGGCGCGCAAGGACGTCCCGGTCCTCGATCCAGCGACGCCCTCGCCGTACGAGCGCTTCGCGCAGGAGGTGTTGCGCGCGCCGTACGCCCTCCCCGAGGCGCACTTCCTCGCGATCCGCGACAGCCGCTACGTCGGCGAGTGCTCGATGGGGAAAGAAGGAACGGACCCTGGCGTCATCTACCAGCACCTGACGGCGGTGCTGCGCGACGAGCGCGGCAAGGGCATCGCCATGGCCCTGAAGCTCAAGACCATCGAGTACGCGAAACGTGAAGGCCTCCGCGAGATCCGGACCTGGAACGCGTCGATGAACCGGCCGATGCTCGCGATCAACGAGGCCCTCGGGTTCGCGAAGCAGCCGGCCTGGATCACCTTCGGTAAGGATCTCTCCGCCGCCTAGGGCTCACGGGATCGAGCGGTACAGCCGCAGGAAGTGGGGCGGAAGCCGCGGGCGGGCCAGAACAGGGACGCCTCGAGGTTCGTCATCCGCCAGCCAGTGATGATCGTCCGGTAGCCATTCGCGTGGGCCCAGCCGGTCGCGCGCGCCGTCAGGGCGAGCCCGACTCCCGAGCCGCGTGGTCAGCCGGACCGTCACCTCGCCGCGCGTCCCGTCGTCCGCGACGGCGGGCCGCGCCGCCAGCGCCGCGGATGTCCCGAACGAGAGGCGAGGCCACGGCGCGACGAGATCGTCCATCGCGGGCACGAACGCGAAGTGTCGCGTGAGCCCGGCGTCCACCCAGGATTTCGACGCGGCCGCGTACAGGTCGCGCATGCGCTCGGCGTCTCGCGACGGCGTGACCCGCGAAGTCGATCCGGATGTGCGTGCCCAGGGGCATCCTCGTGCGGCCGGGCGATGAGGTACCCGTCGACCTCGCCGTCCGTCAGCGACACGGCGCCGGACGCCCCGGCTGCGAGCTCGCGGGCGGCCTGCGCGCGGAAGTCGTCGATCGCGGGCAGGAGCGGCCCGAAGGCCCGAGTGCCTGATCCCACGGTCGCAGTGTCGGCCAGCGCTCCGCGTTGCGGCAAGTCCGGGCCGATATCACCGGTCGTCAGATGCCCGACGCCCGCCGGCTCTTCGGCGATCTCGGCGAGGCCGCGGCCGCCCGCGAGCTCGAACGCCGCGGCGTGCGCGTCATCGCGCGGAATGCCCGCACTCGGTACGGCGAGCTCGACATCGTCGGGCAGGATGAGCGCGGTCACGTGTTCGTGGAAGTGAAGACCCGGCGTTGCGGCTCGTTCGTCAGCGCCGTCGAGGCGGTCGACACGCGGAAGCTCGCGCGCCTTCAGGGTCTCGCGCTCGCGTGGGCCGCGGAGCATCGCGTACGTGGACGGATCCGGCTGGTCGTGGCGGCGGTGACGGTCGATGCAGCGGGGATGTCGGTCGAGCTCATCGAGGTCGCGGGCTAGAGCGGACCGCCGCTCGCGAAGATCTGCGCGCCCGCGGCGAACATCGCCGCGACGGTGGCCGCGATGGCGATGATGACCACAGCGACGCGCCGGAGCGCGAACGCTTGATCCGCGGTGAGCCGTCCGGCGGGACCTGCGATCGCCGCCGGACGCGGCGCGAACAGCGCCGCTTCGTACGAGCGCTCGGCGATCGCGCCGTCGGAACATCCGGCG
>JALYKF010000082.1 GCA_030774905.1 Chloroflexota bacterium | reverse complement strand
GGCCGGCGTCGGCGAGCGAGTTGAAGCTCTTGTCGTTCAGGCCACCGATGTCGGTGACGAGGCCGATCTTGAGGTGCTGCCCGGTCGCTGCGCTGCCGCTCGCCGCGGGCGCGCCGGAGCTGGTCGTGGTGCCGGTGGTCGCACACGACGCCACGATGGTGGCGGCGAGCACGGAGAACGCCAAGATCCGTTTCATCAGCTCGGAATCCCTCCCTAGATCCGCGCCGAGTAGGTGGGCGCGATCGACGCGATGGTAGGTCCTGCAGGGTCCCGCCGCATGTCCGATCGGCGGTCTGACCGGCGCGCTACCCCGTGAAGACGGTTTTTAGGACGTAGGCGATGAAGACCACATACAGGCTGCCGCCGAGGACGAGGGCCGATAGGCCGAGCGAGTCGTCGCGCGTGCGGACCCGGAGCTGGATGAAGACGAGCGCGGCTGCCACGAGCGCGAAGATCGCGGCGATCGTGCCGAACGTGCCGAGCTGCCACGGCGTGAGGAGCACGCCGAACGTCACGGGAATCGTCGACTGCAAGACCATCGAGCCGCAGACGTTGCCGAGGGCGATGACGTCCTTGCCATCGCGCGTCCACAACAGGCTGTTCGCCGCTTCGGGCAGCTCGGTCGCCAGGGGCACGAGGAGCAGGGATACCAGGAGCGCGTTGAGCCCCATCGTCGTCGACAGGCGGTCGATGAACCCGGCGAACAGCTGGGCCCCGAGGACGATCGCGCCGAACCCCAGGAGCACCTGTACGAGGATGAGCCACAGGGGCGGCGCGGCCGGCTCCGTGCGGATGCCGATGCGCCGGGCGTACGCCGTCGCTGTCAACGCGTCGAACGCCTCGGCCTCCTCGCGCTCCTCCTCGATGTCGATCGCCGTGTGTGACTGCGGCCGCAGCACGAGGACCAGGTACAGGACGTACGCCGGGATGAACAGCCAGCCGGCCACCGGCCGGATGCCCTGCAGCGATGGAGGCAGCAGGGCCAGGCCGACGGCGACCGAGTAGCAAACGAGGAAGAAGCCGAGGTCGCGTGTGGCGTGCGCCCGGTCCACCTGGAGCGTGAGCCGCCCGCGCTTCTCGCGAAAGACGTATGCCGTCACGCCGATGAGGAGCATCACGAGCGTGGCGAGCATGAACGGAGCGCCGAGGATCGCGCCGACGCCGATCTTGTCTGCCTGCGCGGAGTTCGTGAAGACGATCGCGACGACCGGGACGACGGTCTCGGGCATCGCCGTGCCGATGGCCGCGAGCACGCTGCCGGTGGCGCCCGCGCCGAGACCGAGCTTGCGGCCGAGCCACTCGACGCCGTTCGTGAACAGCTCCGCCCCGAAGAGGATCGAGACGAAGCCGACAACCAGGATGACCGCGTCGAGGGGGCCCACGCTCAGTCGATCGCGGTGGCGACGGTCTCCGCCTCGACCGCCGAACGCGCACGGCCGCGCGAGCGCACCGTGCGGATCAGCGGGATCGCGAGGAGCACGACCGCGAGGATCATGAGGATCGTCGCGATGGGCCACTGCACGAGGATCATCGGGTTGCCCCCGCTCGCGATGAGCGATTGGCGCAGCGTTTTCTCGGTGGAGTCACCGAGGACGATCGCGACGACGAGCGGCGCGAGCGGGTACTTCATCTTCCGGAGCCAGTAGCCCACCAGCCCGAACGCGATGGTGATGAAGACGTCGAGCATGCTGTTGTTCAGCGAGTACGCGCCGATCACGGAGATGAGCACGATGAACGGCGTGAGGATCGCGTAGGGGATCCGCATGATCGAGGCGAGCAGCGGCACCGCCAGCAGGCAGATCACGAACGTCAGCAGGTGACCCAGGTAGATGCTGGCGATGAGGCCCCACACGAAGTCGTGGTGCTCGGTGAACAGCAGCGGCCCGGGGGTGAGTCCCCAGATGAACAGGCCGGCCATGATCACCGCGGAGGTCGGCGATCCCGGTACGCCGAGGGCGATCATCGGCACGAGCGAGCCCACCGCGGCCGCGTCGGCCGCGGCCTGCGGGGCCATGATCCCGGAGATCTCGCCCTTGCCGAACTCCTCCTTGTTCTTCGACCACTGCCGGGCGAGGCCGTAGCCGAGGAACGAGCCGGCCGTCGCGCCGTGGCCAGGCAGGATGCCGAACCAGAAACCGATGATCCCGGTGGACACCACGAGCCAGATCCGCTTGCGCAGCTCGTGCAGCGTCTCGATGAGGTCGGCGAAGCCGACCTTCGCGCTCAGGCGCTCGACGAACCCGATCCCCGACTCCTCGGCGGAAGCGAGGATCTCGCCGATGCCGAACAGGCCGATGGTCACGGGTACGAACCCGATGCCGGAGAGGATGCCGATCTGCCCGAAGGTGAGCCGCGGCTGCCCCGTGATCGTGTCGAATCCGACGGCCGCGAGGAGCAGGCCGAAGGAAATCATCATCACTGCCTTCACCGGCGACTCCGCACCGAGCCCGATGAGCGTCGCGAAGGACATCACGAAGACGGCGAACAGCTCCGGAGGACCGAACGAGAGGGCGAAGTCGGCGAGCGCGCGGGCGAAGAACGTGAACAGCACCGTGGCGAGGAACGCTCCGACGAAGGACGCGAAGAAGGACGACGCGAGGGCGACGCCGGGTTTGTTCTTGCGCTTGGCCAGCGGGAAGCCGTCGAACAACAGCACGACGGACCACGGCTCGCCCGGGATGTTGAAGAGGATCGACGTCACGACGCCGCCGAACAGCGCTCCCCAGTACACGCCCGCAAGGAGGATGACCGCGCTCGTCGGGCTGGTGCGCGCGATGATGACGGTGATCGGAAGGAGGATCGCGACCGCGCTCGTGCCTCCGAGCCCGGGGAGCACGCCCACCACCAGTCCGAGCAGCACGCCGACGAAGAGCATGAAGATGTTGAACGGCTGCAGCGCCGTGGCAAAGCCGCCGGCCAGGTCGCCGAAGACATTGAAGAATTCCACTGGCTAGAAGGGGAGCAGTCCCGCTTGATACAGGAAGCTCTTGGGAAGGGAGACCCGGAACCCAAGCTCGAACGCGCTATAGATCGCGGCGGGCATCCCGACGGTGAGCAGGGTCACCCACAGCCAGTTGTACCGGCCGATCCAGCGCGCGAAGAGGCCCATATACAGCGCGCTGACGATGTAAAAGCCGAGCCAGAGGATCGCGAATACCGCGACGATCATCGGGACGACGAGCTTGAGCACGCTGAGGATCCCCTCGCGCCCCTCGAACACCGCCGGACCGTCCACCCGGCTCTGCCAGGACTTGTACGCGACGACGCCGCCGCAGACGAAGACGACGAACGCGGACCAGAACGGATAGAAGCCCGCGCCGATCCCGCCGGGCTGGGTGCCCGACGTGTCGACCAGCGCCCCGGCACGCGAGTCGATCATCGCGACGGCGGCCCCGAACATGAAGACGGCCGCCGTCGCGACCTGGTACTGCCTCAAGCCGCTATTGGACCCAGTTGAACTGCTTGGCGATGTCCTCGTGGAGCTTCTGGTAGTCGTTGACCATCTTCTGGAAGTCCGCACCGGAGCGGAAGTCGGCGTTCAGGTTGTTGTCGCTGACGAATTGCTTCCAGTCGGCGGAGTCGGAGACCTTCTTGAACACGTCGACCCAGTAGGCCTGCTGTCCGGCGGAGAGGCCGGGGGCGGCCATGATCGCTCGCATGATGTAGTAGTCGCTGATCGCGAGGCCCTGCGAGGTGCAGGTCGCGAGTCCGGCGAACGTGCCCGTGGTCGGGCTGGCCGGCTCGAACGTGCAGAGCGGACGCAGCTTCCGTGGGGTTCCGCCGTACAGGCTCTTGCCTTCGCTCGGGTTGTTCACCGTCGCGACGACGCCACCCTGGTGGCCCGCGAGGGCCGTGGCGACCGCGCCACCACCCGACTGCGGGACGTACTTGAACGGCTTCGTGCCCGCGGTCGTCTGGATGCGGTCGAAGAGCGCTTCATCCTCCTGCTTCGAGCCGGTGCCCGAGACGACGAGGGAGTCGGCCTTCGCCGCGGCGAGGAAGTCACCCGCGTTCTTCCACGGGCTGTCCTCGTTGACCCACAGGTAGAACGGGTCGAGCGCGAGGTTCGCGATCGGCGTGAAGTCCGTTCCCTTGAACGGGAGCTTCTGCACGATGAGGGTCGTGAAGAACGAGTTGAGCGTGATCATGATGAAACTCGAGTCGCCCTTGTGGTCGTAGACGTACTGGAAGGCGACGGCTCCAGAGCCGCCGTCCTTGTTCACCGGCGTGACCGGCTGCGTGGACAGCTTCAGGGTGTCGATCACGGCCTGCATCTTCCGCGCGTAGATGTCGGAGCCGCCACCTGGAGCCGTGCTGATGATGAACTCGACAGGCTTCGTCGGAGCGACCGCCGCGGCGACGCCGGCCGACCCGGCTGCGCTCGGCGCCGGCGTCGTGCCGCCACCTGCGCCACCGCAGGCAGTCGCCACCAGGACCCCTGCGATCGCGAGCGAGATCGACCGACCGACCGGATTCCGCATCGACGTGACCTCCCGCTGTTCCTCGCGAGGTCTCTACGAACAAGCGCGCTGGTCAGACCAGACCTCACCGTGGTCAGACCGGCGGCATCGTAGGGCGCTCCGTCGGACGGGCGCAAGACGCCGGAAGTACGCCCGAACCTGAGTGAACTGTGCTGGTGGCAGAATTGGC
>JALYKF010000081.1 GCA_030774905.1 Chloroflexota bacterium | reverse complement strand
CCAAGACGATCTTCACGACCGGGGGCACGGAGGCCAACGAGAACGCGATCAAGCTGGCCCGCCTGTTCACCGGACGCCACAAGATCCTCACGCAGTGGCGGAGCTTCCACGGGCAGACCCAGGGCGCCATGAGCCTCGGCGGCGACAACCGCCGGTGGGCCAACGAGCCTGGCATCTCCGGCGTCGTCCATTTCCTCAATCCCGATCCGTACCGCTCGCTGTTCGGCGACGACGCGCAGAAGGCCCTCGCGCATGTCGAAGAGGTCAGCTGGGACGACGGGCCGCAGTACATCGCGGCGATCCTCCTCGAGCCGATCGTCGGCACCTCGGGACTGTTGGTCCCGCCCGACGGGTTCCTGCAGGGCCTCCGCACACTGTGCGACAAGCACGGGATCCTGCTCGTGTTCGACGAGGTCATGACCGGCTTTGGCCGGACCGGCACATGGTTCGCCTCCGAGCACTGGGCCACGGTGCCCGACATCATGACCTTCGCGAAGGGCGTCAACTCCGGGTATGTTCCGCTCGGCGGGGCGATCGTGAACGAGAAGATCGCGAAGCACTTCGACGACAACGTCTACTGGGGCGGCCTCACGTACAGCGGCCACGCGCTGGCGTGCGCGGCCGGGGTCGCGACGCTCGAGGCCTACGAGAGCGAGGACCTCATCGGCAATTCGGCGCGGATGGGCGAGCTGCTCGGCCGTGAGCTCCGCGCCCTCGCGGCGAAGCATCCCTCCGTCGGCGACGTGCGCGGCCGCGGTCTCTTCTGGGGCATCGAGCTCGTGAAGGATCGCGGCACGAAGGAGATGCTCGAGCAGTGGAACGGCCCGTCCAGCGCGCTCGCGAACGCGCTCAAGGGCGAGCTCATGAAGCGTGACGTCTACGTCTTCTGCCGCTGGAACATGCTCTTCGTCGCGCCGCCGCTGATCGTCGACGAGGACGAGCTGCGTATCGGGGTGAAGGCGATCGACGAGGCGCTCGATCTCGCGGACCGCTACGCGAAGACCGGGAAGCTCGCATAGCCGCGACCGACCGGCGCTCGGTGCCGCACTGGGGCATCAACCTCCCCGCCCAGCACACGACATGGGCGGAGCTGCGCGACACGGTCGCGCTCGTCGATCGCCTCGGCTTCGACTCGGTGTGGACCTGGGACCACTTCGTACCGCTGGACGGCGATCCGAAGGGCCCGATGTTCGAGGCGTGGGAGCTCCTCGCGGCGTGGGGCGCGCTCACGACGCGGGTGCGGCTCGGCACCCTCGTGACCGGCAACACGTACCGCCACCCGCCGGTGCTCGCGAAGATGGTCGCGACGCTCGATCACATCACGAACGGTCGCGCGATCCTCGGCCTGGGCGCGGCGTGGCACGAGGGCGAGCATGCGATGTACGGGCTGCGCTTCCCGACGACCGGCGGGCGCCTTGCGCGGATGGACGAGGCCGCGCGCGTCCTGCGGCTGCTGCTCGACGAGCCGGTCGCCGACTTCACCGGGAAGCACTACGTGCTCACGGACGCCGTGGCCGAGCCGAAGCCGGTCCAGCGACGGCTCCCCTTGCTGATCGGCGGCGGCGGTGAGCAGAAGACGCTGCGTACGGTCGCCAGGTACGCCGATTACTGGCACGGTCACGGCACACCAGAGGTCATCAGGCACAAGCTCGACGTCCTGGCGCGGCATTGCGCCGAGGTCGGCCGGGACGTCAGCGAGATCACGGCGCTGACGACCGTGCGGCCGGACGTCGTGCTGCGGGACGAGGTGCGCGACGTGCAGGCGCAGCTCGAGCGGGTGCGCGCGCGATCCAAGAACCCCGAGCCGATCCAGATGAGCGAGATCCACACCGTCGACGCGCTCGTCCAGCGCTGCGCGGAGCTGTGGCGGGCCGGCGCGCGCGGATTCATCCTGTACTTCAAGGCGCCGTTCGATCACGAGACGATCGAGCGCGTCGCGACCGAGGTCCGGCCACGGCTCGCGGAGGCGATCGCATGACCGTCGCCGTACGCGCGAGCTCGCTCATCGATGGCACCGGGGCAGATCCGGTCCGAGGCCGCTTCGTCATCATCGAGGACGGCGTGATCCAGAGCATCGCGACGGACCCGCCGAGAGGCGCCGAGGTCATCGACGCCGGTGAGCTCACGATCCTTCCGGGCCTCATCGACTGCCACGTGCATCTCGTACCTGGTCAAGAGAGCATCCAGCAGCGCCTCCTCATGCCGCCCAGCCTGAACACCGCGATGGCCCTCGTGCACGCGCGCGAGACGCTCGATGCCGGGTTCACGACCGTCCGCGACGCCGGGTTCACGACCCGAGGCGTGAAGATGGCGGTCGAACGCGGCGCGTTCCCGGGACCGCGCATGCGCATCGCGGTCACGCCGCTGTCGCAGACCGGTGGCCACGGTGATTCGCTGATGCCCTCGGGGGTGAGCATGTTCGTCGCGGATCCGGAGCGGCCCGCCGGGGTCGTCGACGGCATCGACAACATCCGGCGTGTGACCCGCGAAGTCCTTCGGGCCGGTGCCGACCAGATCAAGATCATGACCTCAGGCGGCGTCCTGTCGCCGAATGACGAGCCCGGCGCGACGGGCTTCTCGCCGGAGGAGATCGCCGCGGTCGTGTACGAGGCCCACGCCGCCGGTAAGACGGTCATGTCGCACGCCCAGGCGACGCAGGGGATCAAGAACGCGGTGGTCGCCGGCGTCGAATCGATCGAGCATGGCATTTACCTCACCGAGGAGATCTGCGCGGAGATGAAGAAGCGCGGCACCTATCTCGTTGCGACGCTCGTCGCGCCGCAGTGGGTCATCCGCCGCGCGGAGAAGGACCCATCGTCGATGCCGCCGTACGCGGTCCGGAAGGCCAAGGAGGTCGTCGAAGCGCATCAGCGCTCTTTCCGGATGGCGGTCGAAAAAGGCGTCCGGATCGCGATGGGGACCGACACCGGTGTCGGCCCGCATGGGACGAACGCAGAGGAGATCGCGCTGATGGTCGAGAACGGGATGACCCCGATGCAGGCCATCGTCGCGACCACGAAGACCGCGGCCGAATGCGCCAGGGTCGACAAGCTCGTCGGCACGATCGAGCCGGGCAGGCGCGCAGACCTTGTCGGCGTGCACGGTGATCCGCTCGCGAACATCGCGCTGTTCAAGGACCGGAGCTCCGTGGCGTTCGTGATGAAGGACGGCGTTGTGCACAAGCGGCCCTGATGCGCAGCTGGGAGCCACCGCGTGACTGGAAGCGCATCGCGACGCTCGACGCGCACGCGGCGGGGGAGCCGCTCCGGATCGTGACCGGCGGCATCGACCCGATCCCCGGGGCGACGATGCTCGAGAAGCGCCGCTACGCCCGAGAGCACCTGGACGCGCTTCGCCGCGCGATCGTGTTCGAGCCGCGCGGCCACGCGGACATGTACGGCGCCATCCCGACCGAACCGGTGACCGCGGACGGCGACCTCGGCGTCCTCTTCCTGCACAACGAGGGCTGGAGCACGATGTGCGGGCACGGGATCATCGCCCTCACGACCGCGCTCCTCGAGACCGGTGAGCGCTCGGGTGACGTGATCCGCTTCGACGCGCCGCCCGGACGCGTCACGGCCCGCGTCACACGCGACGGCGATCGTGTGCGCGAGGTCGCATTCGAGAATGTGCCCTCGTTCGCCGCGGCGCTGGACCAATCGGTGGCCGTCGACGGCCTCGGGACGATCCGCTACGACCTCGCGTACGGCGGTGCGTTCTACGCGTTCGTCGACGCCGACGCGCTCGGCGTGCCGCTGGACGCGAGCGGCTTCCGGCAGTGCATCGACGTCGGGATGCGCATCAAGCGCGCGGTGATGGCCGCGCACCAGGTGCGGCACCCCGAGGCCCCGGACTCGGCGGATCTCTCCTTCTTGTACGGAACGATCCTCACCGGTGCGGCCCACGACCCGGGCGCCGACTCGCGGAACGTGTGTGTGTTCGCCGAAGGTGAGGTCGACCGCTCACCGACCGGCACGGGCGTCTCCGCGCGCGTCGCGATCGAGCACGCGCGCGGCCGGCTGCGGGACGGTGCGAGCTTCACCGTCGAGAGCATCCTCGGCACGCGCTTCCGTGGGCGGGTGCTGCGCGCGGCGAGGGTCGCTCAGTACGACGCGGTGATTCCCGAGGTCACGGGGTCGGCCTGGACCGTCGGCCGGTCCGAGTTCTGGATGGCGCCGGACGATCCGCTGCGCGAGGGGTTCGTGCTCCGCTAGCTCTCGTCGAGCTCCTGGTAGAACTGGACGGCGCTGTCGATCGCCCCGCTGGCGTCGCGCATCGGCGCCGCGCTCACGAGGACGACCATGTGGACGCCGTCCACCCGGTCGATGAGCACCTTTTCCCCGCGGATCGTCTCCCCGCGAAGCGCGCGCGATATAGGTAGCTCGTCCATCGTGTACGTGCGGCCATCGGGGTGGCGCAGCCGCAGGTACGCGGCCGAGCTCGCGATGTCGAACGATCGGCTTGGGTCGCCGACGATACGTGCCCGAGCCTTGTTGCCCGCGGTCACTTTCCCGTCGCGGTCGTAGATCACCATGCCGACCGGGATCACGTCGAGGAGCTGCAGCAGCCGGCGTCGTTCGGACTCCGCGGCCTCGCGCAGCTCCTCGGTCTGACGGAACAGCACCTGCTGGAGGTCGCGGGTCGCGGCCTCCTCGGTCACGTCGATCGCGTTGGCAAGGACGCCGCTCACCTTGCCCTCGTCGTCGCGCCAGGGGGTCAGCGAGAAGCGCAGGATCCGATCGTCGGGCTTTCCGTTCGCGGTCTCGCGCGCGACGTGCGCGTCGTTCCCGACGAAGCTCTCACCGGTCCGGAAGACGCCGTCGTACAGCGCTTCATACCCCTGCCGCACGAGCTCCGGCCGGGCCTCATGCAGCGTCTTGCCGATCATCTCGGGATGGAAGGCCGATGACGCAAGGGCCGCCTTGTTCAAGTACGCGTAGACGTGCTTCGGCCCGCGGGTCAGGACGACCAGGCCGGGGGCCTCGTCGACTAGCTGACGCAGGAAGCGGACGCGATCGTCGGGCCGGTCATCCACAGGCACGCGATGCTACGGCCAGCCTGCACGTGCATGCCGCCACGCGCGCGGTCAGCCGGTCCTGGCGGCGACCTCCCGAAGCCGGGGAATGATCTCGGAGCCGTAGAGCTCGAGCTGCCGCTCTTCGTCGCCGCTCATGAGGTACAGGTTGAACTGCGTCATCCCCGCCTCGGCCAGCGCGTGA
>JALYKF010000080.1 GCA_030774905.1 Chloroflexota bacterium | reverse complement strand
CCGCGAGCCCGTCCGCGAGCCGCATCGACCGGCTCATCGCGGGCATGTCCATCACCGAGCGCGCCGGGCAGCTGATGAGCGTCGCGTTCCACGGGACCACGGTGACGCCGGCGCTCAGCTCGATGATCCGCCAGCGCAAGGCCGGCGGGGTCATCCTCTACAGCGAGAACTTCACCGATGCCGCGGGCGTGAAGCGGCTTGCCGCGGAGCTGCAGAGCATCGCGAGCGAGGCGAAGACCCTGCCACTCTTCATCTCGATCGACCAGGAAGGCGGCGCCGTGGTCCGCATCGCCCGGGGCGCGACCATCCTTCCCGGGAACATGGCCCTCGCCGCGACACCGGATCCGAGCGATAGCGTTCGGAAGGCCGTCGCGATCACCGCGCGCGATCTGCGCGCCGTCGGGGTGAACTTCGAGCTCGCGCCCGACGCGGACGTGAACAACGAGCCGCGCAACCCGATCATCCTCAACCGGTCCTTCGGCTCGGACCCGCAGCGCGTCGCGTCGCTTGTCGGGGTCGCGACCCGGGCCTTCGCTGACGCGCAGCTGCTGTGCTGCGCGAAGCACTTCCCGGGTCACGGCGAGACGACCACGGATTCGCACACCGGGCTCCCGCTGCTCGACGTCGACCGCGCGCACCTCGATGCCATCGAGCTACCGCCGTTCCGCGCGGCGATCGCGGCCGGCGTGCCCGCGATCATGAGCGCGCACATCCGGATCCCCGCGTTGGACCCGACGGCCGATCTTCCGGTCACGCTGTCTCGAGCCGTGATGACGGATCTCATCCGCACGCAGCTCGGCTTCAGTGGCCTGCTCGTGACCGACGACCTCGAGATGGGCGCCCTGACGGCGACGCGGACGGAGTCCCAAGCCGGCTACGACGCGTTCGCCGCCGGCGCGGACTTCCTGCTCTTCCGGTTCGACGAGACCGCGCAGATCGACGCCCACGGCAAGCTCGCCTCGGGCATGACGAGCGGAGCGCTCGGCGGTGCGCGCGTCGAGGCGTCGCTGCGCCGGATCCTCTCGGTCAAGGAGCGCTTCGGGATCCTCGACGCGTCCGCGCCCACCGGAACGGCGGGCAGCGACGCGGACCGGGCGACGGCCGACGAGCTCGCGCGCGCGAGCATCACCGTCCTGCGCGCGGGCGGCCTGCCGCTGCGGGGCAAGATCTTCGTCGTATCGCCGGTCAACCCGGACATCGCGCTCATCACGGACCAGCCCTCGCTCGGTCAGGTCCTGGTACAGCGGCTGCCGAACGTCACGACGCAGACGATCACGCTGTCGCCGGCGCAGATCGACATCGACCGCGCGGTGACGGCGGCGCGAGCGGCGGATGTGGTCGTCGTCGGGTCGGCTGATCTCTTCTCGTATCCGCAGCAAGTGATCCTCGCGAAAGCGCTGCAGGCGGTGCGGCCGACGGTGCTCGTCTCGCTGCGCTCGCCGTACGACATCCTCAGCGCACCGGGCGTCGCGGGGTACGTGTGCGCGTACACCGGACGGGAGCCGACGCTTCGTGCGATCGCCGACGTCCTCTCCGGCGCGCGTCAGCCGACCGGCACGCTGCCCGTGGACGTGCCGGGTGTCTACCGTATCGGCGACGGGATGCAGAAGCTCTGAGCCTCGAGCGCGTCACCGCGGTCATCGATGCGTCGGTGGACAGCCTCTTCACCGCGTGCGTCGTCCGCATCGAACGCAAGGGGCACGTCGAGACGTACGCAGCCGGGAGGCTGTGCCCGGACCCGAGCGCGCCGCCGGACGCTCCCTGCACGGCCGCCGCGATCTTCGATCTCGCGTCGCTGACGAAGCTCGCGACGACCGCCCTGCTCCTCTCCTTCGTGCGGGAGCGCGCGCTGTCGCTCGAAACGCCCCTGCGCGAGCTCGTGCCCGATTTCCGTGGCGGGCGGAAGGACGACGTGACGCTCGCGCACGTCCTCACCCACACCGCCGGCCTCACGTGGTGGCTGCCGCTGCACCCGGACGTGCGAACGATCGAGGAAGCGGCGTGGCGTGCGGCGCAGGAGCCGCTCGCCCAGGACCTCGGCACGTTCACGTACAGCGATCTCGGCTACATCATGCTCACCGCGGGACTGGCGAATGCCGGTGGCGGCGGGTTCGCGGACCTGGTGACCGAGCGCGTCGCCGTCCCCATCGAAGCGGACGCCCTCACGTACCGCCCGGCGGATCCGGCCGTGTGCGTCGCGACGGAGATGGATCCGTCCGGTGATCGCGGCCGCATCCGCGGCACGGTCCACGATGAGAACGCGAACGCGATGGGCGGCATCGCCGGCCACGCGGGGCTGTTCGGCACGGCCGCGGATGTCGCCGCGATCGCGCGGGTGTTCCGCGACGGAGCGGTCATCGGCAACGACCTCGCGGCGCTCGCGCGGACGGAGCAGGCCAAGGCCGAGAACGTCCGGCGCGGTCTCGGGCTCGCGCTGCGTGCGCCGAATGGGCCCATGACGAGCGACCGCTGGAGCATGGACAGCTTCGGGCACACCGGGTTCACCGGCACGTCGGTCTGGGTCGATCCGCGCGCGGACCTGACCGTCGTACTCCTCACCAACCGCGTGTACTTCGGACGGACGAACGACGACGCGCTGTATCGCTTCCGCATCGCCGTGCACGAGGCGGCCGCCTCGTGATCGCGATCGGGATCATGTCCGGTACCTCTGCGGATGGAATGGATGCGGCGGCTGTCGAGATCGGCGACGAGCGCCCCCGGCCGCGCATCCGCTTCGTCGCGCACGTCGCACGCGATCATCCGGATGCGCTCCGCTACCGGATCCTGGCCGCCGGCTCCGGCGCCCCGATGCCGGCGCACGACATCGCGATCCTCCACGCGGAGCTGGGCGTCGCATACGCGTCCATCGCCCGCGAGATCGTGACGGCCGCCGGCGCGCCCGCCGCGTGCGTCGCGGTGCATGGCCAGACGATCGCGCATTTCCCTGCGGAGCACGCCACGCTGCAGATCGGCGACGCGTCGCGCGTGGCGATCGAGCTGGGCGTGCCGGCCATCGACGACTTCCGAAGCGCGGACGTGGCCCTCGGCGGCCAGGGCGCGCCGCTCGTGCCGTTCGCCGACCATCTGCTGTTCGCGGACGGCACGCCCCGCGCGATCCTCAACATCGGCGGCATCGCCAATGTCACGCTGCTCGCGACGGACCGCGCGGAGGACGTGATCGCGTTCGACACCGGGCCGGGCAACATGGTCATCGACCAGCTCGCGCGCAAGGGCGGCAACGAGCTCGACCGCGATGGCGCCGCGGCCGCGCGCGGACACGTGGACGAGACGGCACTCGCCGCGGCGCTCGGCCATCCGTACTTCGCCCGGTCCGGTCCCAAGTCGACGGGCCGTGAGGAGTTCGGCGCGCCATTCACGCAGCGGCTGTTCTCCGGCGTCAAATCCCGGGGTGGGTCGCTGGACGATGCGATCGCGACCGCGACGGCGCTGTCGGTCGAGTCCATCGCCCGGGCCCTCGACGGCGGGCCGTGGCGCGAGCTCATCGTCGCGGGAGGTGGAGCGCGCAACGCGACGCTCATCGCTCGACTCGGGAAGCGGACCAGGCTGCCGATCCGCTCGACCGACGAGCTCGGCATCCCAGCGGAGGCGCGCGAAGCCGTGGCCTTCGCGATCCTCGGGGCGTATCGGCTGCGCGGCGAGCCGAACACGCTGCCGCGATGCACCGGCGCGTCGCGCGCGGTATCCGCCGGGGCCATCCACCAGCCCTAGCCCGCGACGTCACTCCATACTCCGCACCATGCACGACCTCGTCGTCGGGATGGATGCCGGCGGCACCAAGACCCGCGCCTTCGCCGTCACGAAGGACGGCCAGATCGTCGGGCGCGGTGCCGGGGGTGGCGCGAACCTCCTCTCGTCCCCCGATCCGCAGGGCTCCATCGCCGCCGCCCTCCGCGAAGCGCTGGCCGGACGGATCCCGGATGCGGTCGTGCTCTCGTGCGCCGGCGGCGAGCGCGAGGCCGACCGCGCGAAGGGCCGCGCGATCCTCGCGTCACTGCTCGGACCCCTGGTCGCTGTCGAGGTGACGCACGACGCGAAGGCCGCGCTGTACGGCGGTAACGCCGCCGGCTGCGGCGTCGTCCTGATCAGCGGCACCGGCTCCATCGCGTACGGCCGCAACGATCAAGGGACCGAGGCGCGCTGCGGCGGCTGGGGCTATCTCGTAGGCGACGAAGGCTCGGCGGTGTGGATCGGGCAGGAAGGCCTACGCGCCGCATCGTACGACCACGATGGCCGCGGATCGCCGACGACGATCACGCGTCACCTGTTCCTGGACCTTGGCGTCGGCGACTTCAACGGCGTGCTGCCGGTCCTGTACGGCAAGCCGCATCCCTCGCCGGCGATCCTCGCCGCGACACGCGCGGTCGCGAGAGCGTTCGCGGAGCACGACGGGATCGCGGTGAATATCGTGCAGCGCGGCGCGCGGCTCCTCGCCGGCATGGCGGCGACCGTTGCGCACGAGCTCGTCCTCGACGGCGGTCCGGTGTACCTCGCGGGCGGCGCGTTCGAGAACGTGCGCCCGCTCGAGAAGGCCGTCCGCATGGAGCTGCTCAGCGCGCTCCCGCGTGCCGCGGTCGAGCCGGTGGCCGAGGAGCCGGCCATGGGCGCGGCGCGCCTCGCGGCCACGCTCGCGTGGGGAGCAGGCCCAACGTGAGCGAGCTTCCCGGCACGGAGCAACGCAACCCGAAGGCCGCGGGCCTGGCGACGATGTCCGGCCTCGAGATCGTGACCCTCATGAACGCTGAGGA
>JALYKF010000079.1 GCA_030774905.1 Chloroflexota bacterium | reverse complement strand
ACGACGTGCAGCGGGTCGACGGCGACCTCGCCCTCGTGCGCGGTCAAGCCACGGCGCTACGCGAAGCGGTCGCGCGCGCGGCCGAGGAGCTGGACGCGCGGCGCACCGGAGCGGCGCCGGCGGCACTCCCGAAGGGCCTGCGGTGGCTGCACGAGCGTCTCGAGGTGCCCGCACATCTGCGCCTCGCCGTGCGCGCGGTCCTCGGGGACGCCATCGCGTTCCCTCGCGACGGCCGTGCGCTCGCCGAGATCGGGACCGCGACCCGCGTGACCGTGCTCGTGCCGAACACGCGAGGCGACGTGCCCGTGCCTGACGGATGCACCCGCCTGATCGATCAGCTGAAGCTCGACCCGGACGTCATGGCCGTCGCAGGCGCGCTGTTCCGCAACGTGTTCGTTGCCGATCGCCCGGCGGCGTATCGCGCCGCGGCGGCGATGCGCGAGGGCATCGTCGTCACGATGGACGGGATGGTCGTGACGCCGGGTGCGATCCGCCTTCCCGATGACCGTGTCGCAGCCGACCTCCAGGCCACCGAGCGCCTCGCTGCGATGCACCGCCGCCTCGGCGAGGAGCTGAACGCATCCGAGCGCGCGCTCGTGCAGCTCGGCATCGAGCGCGAGGCCGCGACGACGAGGCTCGCCCTGGCCGAGGCCAAGCGTGCCGACGCGCAACGGGAGCGGGGTCGCCTCGAGGTCGCCGCCGACGTGCTCGCCGCGAGCGAGGCGGACGTGCGCGATCTTGTGCGCGCCGGCGAGGCCCGAGCCATCGCGGTCGAGCGCGAGCGAGGCGAGCTCATCGCGCGCCGCGAGCAGCTGGGCGTGGGCCGGGATACCGCGAAGGCCGCGACCGCGACCGCCCTTGCAGCGTTCTCGGCGACGCAGCGTGACGAGCGGGTGGCGATCGACGCGCACGCCGCGACCACCAAGCGGGCGGAGGACGCCCGGCTGGACGCGGCCACGAGCGACGAGCGCCGATCCTCCCTCGCGCGGCTGCGCGACGCCCTCGACGAGCAGGTCGCGTCCACCGAGAAACGGATCGCCGACGAGGACGCCCGGCTGCGGGCGCTGGTCGAGCAGGAACGGGACGCGAAGGCCCGGCTGGCGGCGGCGCAGGATGACCGTGGCCGCACGGCCGCGGACGCGAAGGAGGCGAGCCGCTCCGCCGAGATCGCGCGCGAGCGCTCGCTCGCAGCGGAAGGATCGCGCCGCGAGTCCGAGCAACGCCTCGCGAAGGCTCGCGAGCGGCTCGCGGAGCTGCGCGGCGAGCGGTCGAAGGTGGGCGTCGAGGAAGAGCGGGCATCCGGCGCGCTCACGCTGCTCGAAGAACAGGTCCGCGCGGAGCTCGGGCTGCCGGACGACGAGCCGTTGCCGGACCCCGAGTCGATCGAGCTCGATGACGAGCCATCCGAGCAGGAGAAGTCGAACGCGCTCCGCGATCTGCAGCGGCTGCGGCGGAAGCTTATCGCGCTCGAGCCGGTGAACCCGCTCGCGGCCGCCGAGCTCGGCGAGATCGGCGAGCGCCACCGGTTCCTCTCGGAGCAGCGGGCCGATCTGGACAAGGCCATCGCGGACCTCCGCTCGCTCGCGGACGACCTCGCGTCGACGATCGCCGAGCAGTTCAGCGCGACGTTCCAAGCGGTGGACCGCGAGTTCAGCGTGTTCTTCCAGCGACTCTTCAACGGCGGCCAGGCGTCGCTCCGGATGAGCGATGATCCCGAGGAGCCGGGCATCGACATCTACGCGCGGCCCCCGGGCAAACGCATCGGCAGCCTCGCGCAGCTGTCCGGCGGCGAGCGCGCGCTCACCGCGACCGCGCTGCTCCTCGCCATCCTCCGGGTGAAGCCCACGCCGTTCTGCGTGCTCGACGAGGTCGACGCCGCGCTCGACGAGCGCAACGTCGGCCGGTTCACCGAAGCGCTGCGCGAGCTCACGGACCGCACGCAGTTCGTGGTCATCACGCACAACCGCAGGACGATCGAGGCCGCGGACACCCTCTACGGCGTGTCGATGGACGAAGGTGGCAGCTCGAAGGTGCTCTCGATGCGCCTCGCGGACCTGGACGACCGCGCCGTCGGCTAGATGGCCATCCAGACCTGGAGCGCGCCCACGTCGCGGAATCCCTTACGCATGAGGATGGGCGCCGTCGAGGCGCGCTCGGCGACGATGACCGCGGCGGTCTTCCCCTCGCGCACCGCGCGCTCGAGGCGCCACCCGAGGATCGCGGTGTACACGCCGGTGTGGCGGTGCGGGCGCAGCGTCAGCGCCGTGCTGAGGTACACCGTGCCGCCGTCGCTCCCGTACCGCCAGCGCCCATAGCCGACCGGCTGATCACGCCGATACGCGACAACACCGCCGCCGCGTCGCGAGGGGCAGCCCAGGTAGCGCAGCCGCGCCTCGACCCTGGTCCGGACCTCGTCCGACGTCCGGTCGCGGTCGATGCGGATCGCGTCGGTCGCGGTGCGCTCGTCCGTCTCCTCGACGAGCCGGAGATCGTGCTGCGGCGAACGACCGCGGATCGGGAGGGGCGCGACGAGCAGGAGCGCGTCTACCTCGCGCCGCAGGCCGTTCGCGGCGAGCACGCGCGAGAGTCCCACCGCGTCCGTGTTCGGCCCGATCTGCCAGGTGAACGCCGCGCCGCGCGCGCGGAACATCGCGATGAGCTCGAGGGCTCGCGGCTCGACCTCCTCGGGTCGCCACCGCGCGTACGAGACGCCGTTGCTCCACGGCAACAGATCGGCGCCGACCTTGTACGTGACGTCACCCCGCTCGACGCGGTCGAACCCCTCGCACGCGGGCTCGTCGTCCATCGCGACCCGTTCGGCCTCGTCGGCGTTCACGGCGCGTCACGCTAGCAGTCGTCAGACTGAGGGACGTGAGCATCGACAGCGGCCTCGCGAAGACCCGCGGCGGATTCCTCTCGCGCCTGTTCGGCCGCACTGTCGACCGGCCGGTGACCCCGGAGTGGCTCGATGAGCTGGAGGAGGCGCTGCTCCGGTCGGATGTCTCCGTCTCGCTCGTCGACTCGGTGATGCTCCAGGTGCGGGACGTCGTGGCCGATCGCAAGGCCGACACCGTGCCGAAGGTCCTCGCCGCCGTGCGCGAGGCGCTCGTCGCCGTGCTGCAGCCGGGCGATCGCGCGTTGAAGGCCGGCTCCGGGGTCCCGCGCGTCATCCTGATGGTCGGGGTGAATGGCAGCGGCAAGACGACGACGGCCGCGAAGCTCGCGAAGCGGCTGCGCGATGCCGGCGAGAAGCCGCTGCTCGCCGCCGCGGACACGTTCCGGGCGGCGGCCATCGAGCAGCTCGAGGTCTGGGCGAAGCGCGTGGATGTGCCGATCGTGAGCGGGACGCCCGATGGCGATCCGGCCGCGGTCGTGTTCGACGCGATCCAGGCCGGCATCGCGCGGGGCAATACGACGGTCATCGCCGATACGGCCGGCCGCCTCCACACGAAGGGGCATCTGATGGACGAGCTCGGGAAGATCGTGAAGGTAGCCGGGCGGGCCCGGGATGGCGCGCCCGACGAGGTCCTGCTCGTGCTCGACGGTACCGCTGGGCAGAACGCGATCATGCAGGCCCGGCAGTTCACCGAGACCGCACAGGTGACGGGCATCGTGATCACGAAGCTCGACGGGACCGCGAAGGGCGGCGCGGTGTTCGCGATCGCCGACGAGCTGAAGCTGCCAGTGAAGCTCCTTGGCGTCGGCGAGAAGGCCGAGGACCTGGTCCCGATGGATCCGCGCGCGTTCGTCGACGCGCTGCTGCCTGCCGGTGGCTGAGCTCACGCGGCTAGGCGCGGTCGGGACCGACGAGCTCGCCTCGCTCCATCGCGATCTCCTCGAGCCACCATCGCACGCAGGCCGTCCGCACGTGGCGCTGAACTTCGTGATGACGGCCGATGGCCGCGTGAGCTACGACGGCCGCGCCGAGATCGGGACGCGGACGGACCGCGCGCTGATGGCCCATCTGCGCTCGCTCGCTGACGCCGTGATGATCGGCGCCGGCACGCTGCGGGTCGATCCCTTCGCGCCGTCGGTCAAAGGACGGGACCGGCAGCCGCTCGCGATCGTCGTGTCACGCACGTGCGAGCTCCCGAGGGACAATCGGTTCTTCGCCCATCCGGGCGCGCGGCTCGTCGCGACGGCGACGAGCGCGGCACCGGCGGCCGTCGCGGCGGTGCGCGCAGCGGGTGCCGAGGTCGAGGCCTTCGGCACGGCGGACGTGGATCTCGAGCTGCTGCTGCGCGCGCTCAACGAGCGCGGCGTGCGATTCCTGCTGTGCGAGGGCGGGCCGACGCTCGCCGGCCAGCTGCTCGCGCTGCGAGCTGTCGACGAGCTCTTCCTGACCCACGCGACCCTGATCACGGCCGAGCCGGACGCCCGGCGGCTCTTCGAGGGCAGTCTCCGGCCTACGGGGATCGTGCGCCTCGAGCGTCTCACGCTGCACGAGCATGACGGCGAGCGCTACGAGCGGTCGCGCATCCGCTACGCCTAGCCTGGACAGGCGGCGGACAATGCCGTGAGGCGATAGGGAGGAACGACATGACGACCGAGCTCACGATCAAGGTGCCGAATCGCGCGGGTCAGCTTGCGGCCGTATCCACCGCTCTCGGTGACGCGGACGTGAACATCGCGGCGCTCGCGGGCAGCGCGATGGGCAACAAGGGCGTCATCCACATCGTGGTAGCGGACAAGGACGCGGCGCGCGCCCGGCGAGCGCTGAAGAAGGCGAAGCTGCGGGTCGCGAGCGATCGCAAGCTCGTCGAGGTGCGGCTGTCCGACAAGCCTGGCACGCTCGCGCGCGTCGCGACGCGTCTCGGCAAGGGCCGCGTGAGCGTGGAGTCCGCGTACATGACCGGCACCGGGAAGCGGTCGCGCACGATCGGATTCGGCGTCAAGGACGCGCGCAAGGCGAAGAAGGCGCTCGGCCGGTAACCACCGCGACGGGCTAGCCTGTTCGGAGTGTTCGAGCAGCTCTCCGACCGCCTGACTGCGACCTTCGAGAAGCTCCAGGGACGCGCGCGCGTCACGGACGCGGACCTCGACGAGGCCCTCCGCGACGTGCGCGTCGCCCTGCTCGAGGCCGACGTGAACTTCAAGATCGTCCGGCAGCTCGTCGCGACCGTGCGCGAGCGCGCGATCGGCGAGAAGGTGCTCGAGAGCATCACCGGCGCGCACATGGTCGTGAAGATCGTCCATGACGCGCTGGTCGAGATGCTCGGCGGCGACGCCGTCCCGCTGGCGAAGGCGGACCAGGCGCCGACGGTCATCGCCCTGGTCGGCCTGCAGGGCTCGGGCAAGACGACGACGGTCGCGAAGCTCGCGAACGTCCTGCGCAAGCAGGGTCGCCACCCGCTGCTCGTCGCGGCCGACGTGCATCGGCCCGCAGCCGTCGATCAGCTCCAGTCGCTCGGCAAGTCGCTGGGCGTACCCGTTCGCACCGTCCGCCCGGACAGCGTGGCCGAGGATGTCGCCGCCGCGATCGCCGGCGCCGTTGGCGATGGCCGTGACACCGTGATCGTCGACACCGCCGGCCGGCTCCACGTCGACGAGGCGATGATGCAGGAGGTCGAGGCGATCATCCGGTCCGCCGCGCCGCACGAGGTCCTGCTGGCCGTGGACGCGATGACCGGCCAGGATGCGGTCGAGGCGGCCACCGCGTTCAAGGGCCGGCTCCCGGTGAGCGGGCTCGTCCTCACGAAGGTCGACAGCGACGCGCGTGGCGGCGCCGCCCTCTCGATCCGCGCCGCGACCGGCGTGCCGGTGAAGTTCCTCGGCACGAGCGAGCGGCTCGACGGCCTCGAGGTGTTCCATCCGGACCGGCTCGCGACGCGGATCCTCGGGATGGGGGACATCCTCACCCTCGTCGAGCGGGCCCAGGAGCACGTCGACGAGAAGGAAGCCGAGGCCCAGGCGAAGCGGCTGTTCGAAGCGAAATTCACGTTCGACGACTTCTACAAGCAGATGCAGCAGGTGAAGAAGATGGGCCCGATCGGCGACCTGTTGAAGATGATGCCGGGCATGGGCGGGCTCGCCAAACAGCTGCCGGACCCGCGGCAGGCCGAGCGTCAGATGCGGACGATCGAGGCGATCATCTCGTCGATGACGATGCAGGAGCGCCAGGAGCCGGAGATCCTCACCGGCTCACGCCGGAAGCGCATCGCGAAGGGATCGGGCGTCACGGTGTCCGAGGTGAACGCGCTCCTCAAGCAGTTCAAGGAGATGCAGGTCATGATGAAGCAGTTCGGGGCCATGGCCAAGCGCGGCAAGCTGCCGAAGCTCCCGGGAATGCCATTTTGACCTCGGCACCGGTATACTTCTGTTCTCCCCGCGCACAACTTTCACGGAGGAACGTCTGACTTTGGCTGTGCATATCCGCCTTCGGCGCACCGGCAAGACGAAAGCCCCGACGTACCGCGTCGTGGTCGCCGACTCGCGGTCGCCGCGTGACGGCAAGTTCATCGAGATCATCGGTCACTACAACCCGCGCACCGAAACGGGTGCGCTCGTCCTCGACACGGATCGCGCGCGTCACTGGATCAAGAACGGCGCGAAGCCGACCTCGACCGCCCGCGCGCTGCTCGTGCGGAGCGGCATCCCGGACGCCGAAGTCCCGCCCGTCGCGCGGTGAGCAAGGAAGCCGCGCTCCTCGAGCATGTAGCGAAGGCCCTCGTTGACGATCCAAGCGGCGTCGTGGTGAAGGAAGAGCAGGACGGCGATTTCCTCAAGCTGCATCTGCAGGTCGCGGAAGCCGACGTCGGGAAGGTCATCGGGCGGGGTGGACGGATCGCAAAGGCGATCCGCGCGCTGCTCAAGGTGATGGCGACACGTGACGGGACCAAGATCAACCTCGAGATCGATTAGCGACGGCCTCGTTGTCGGCGTGATCAAGTCGCCCCACGGCGTCCGGGGCGAGGTCCGCGTCGATCCCCGCAGCGATGTCCCCGATCGGTTCCGCGTGGGCGCGTCCCTGGACTGCGACGGCCTCGGTCCGCTCACAATTCGCTCGATCCGCGGGACGCCTGCCGAGCCGATCATCGGCTTCGACGGGTACGCATCACGGCCGGAGGCCGAGCCGTTGCGCGGACTGCCCCTTCGTGTCCCGCTCGACGAGGCTCGTCGCGCCACGAAGGGCCGCTACCTGTGGGCCGATCTCGTCGGCCTTCACGCGGAGACCGCGGACGGCGAAGCCGTGGGCACGGTGAGCGACATCCTCCGCGCCGGCGAGACCGACGTGCTCGTTGTGCGCCGCGCGCAGGGCGGAGAGCTTCTGCTGCCGGCGATCGCGTCCGTGGTGCGCGAGGTCGACCTCGCCGGCGGCCGCGTCGTCGTCGCGCCGCAGGAAGAGCTGTGATGCGGATCGACGTCCTCACGCTCTTCCCGAAGATGTTCGACAGCCCGTTCGCCGAGAGCATCGTCGCCCGCGCGCGCGCTGCCGGGGCGCTCGATCTCGCGTTCCACGATCTGCGCGGCTGGGCATCCGATCGCCACCGCACCGTGGACGATGTCCCGTACGGCGGCGGCGCGGGCATGGTCTTCACACCTGCTCCGCTCGCGCCCGCGATCCGCGAACTGAAGGGGCGGGAGGGCCACGTCGTGCTCCTGTCGGCGCAGGGCCGGCTCTTCGACGAAGCCGCCGCGCGCCGGCTCGCGTCCCTGCCGCATCTCGTCCTCGTCGCCGGCCACTACGAGGGCGTCGACGAGCGGGTGATCGAGACCGACATCGACGAGGAGCTCTCGATCGGCGACTACGTCGTCACGGGCGGCGAGCTCCCGGCGATGGTGGTGATCGACGCGGTCGCACGCTTGCTGCCGGACGTCATCGACGCGGCGTCGCTGGCCGAGGAGTCGCACACCGCAGGGCTGCTCGAGGGACCTCAATACACGCGGCCGCCGGAGTTCGAGGGCCGCAAGGTGCCGGCGGTGCTTGTGTCCGGCGACCACGCCTCGATCGCGAAGTGGCGCCGCGCGGAAGCCATCCGCCGCACCGCCGAGCGCCGGCCCGACCTGCTGGAGCGGGCCGAGCTCACGCC
>JALYKF010000078.1 GCA_030774905.1 Chloroflexota bacterium | reverse complement strand
CATCAT
Organism: Chloroflexota bacterium; assembly: GCA_030774905.1. The sequence continues at coordinate 6,149 of JALYKF010000078.1, read as the reverse complement.
CACCGACCACCACCATCCGCCGCCGGTCCTGCCGGACGCGTACGCGCTCGTGAATCCACGCCGTCCCGGCGACGTATCGGACGACAAGGAGCTTGCTGGCGCCGGCGTCGCCCTGCGACTGGCGCGTGCGCTCCTCGGCGACCTCGCGTACGCGGTGAAGGAGGACGAGCTTCTTCAGCTCTGCGCGCTCGCGACCGTCGCGGACGTCGTCCCGCTCCGCGCGGAGAATCGCGCCATCGTGACGGCGGGCCTGGCGGCGCTGAACCGCGCGCCGATCACCGGCGTCCGTGCGCTGGCGGAACGCGCGGGCGTGAAGGTCGGCCGCATCGGCGCGTCGGACATCGGCTTCGGCCTCGGTCCGCGCCTGAACGCGGCGGGCCGGATCACGGACGCGACCGATGCCCTGCGCCTCCTCCTCACCGAGGATGCGGCCGAGGCGAAGGCCCTCGCCGACACGCTCGAGGAGCGCAACCTCGAGCGCCAGCATTTGACCAACGACGTCGTGCGCGGCGCGCGCGAGGCGGCCGCGGCGTATCCCGAGGCGTGGGCGACGGTCGTGGCCGATCCCGCGTGGCCGGCCGGCATCGTCGGGCTCGCCGCGTCGCGGCTCGTCGAGGATCATGGCCGGCCGGCGTGTGTGATCGCCGTGGACGGCGAGGAGGGCAAGGGCTCCTGCCGCAGCATCGCCAGCGTGCACATCGCCGAGGCATTGGCCCGGTGCGGCGATCTGCTCCTGAAGCACGGCGGCCACGCGATGGCGGCCGGCTTCTCGATCAACACGAGCGACATCGACCGCTTCCGCGAACGGCTCGACGGCATCGTGCGCGAGATGCTCGGCGACGTCCGGCCCGTCGCGACGTTGCATGTCGACGCGACGATCGATCCTGAGGTGCTGACCCCACGTCTCGCGCTCGAGCTCGCAATGCTCGAGCCGTGCGGTGCACTGAATCCGCGGCCGCATCTCCTGCTGCGCGACGTGCGGGTGTACGGCATCCGTCAGGTCGGCGCGGACTCCGACCATCTGCGCTGCAAGATCACCGTGGGCAAGTTCACGTTCGACGCGATGGCGTTCCGGCGGGGTGACCGGGCGGAGGCGATGACCGATGCCGGCCGCGTCGACGCGGTCGTCACCGTGGGCGCCGGCCGCACCGGCTTCGTCGAGCTGGAGCTGCGCGACTTCGGGCCCGTCGGCACGGCGGCGAAGTTCGCGGACGAGCTGGTCGTCGCGTAATGGCGCAACCGGCCGCATCCGATCACGCGGGCTTCGCGGCGCGGATCGTGGGCGTCGCCGACAAGCTGCGGCCGAACCGCAAGCAGATCGACGCCGAGTCCGCGATCGAGGAGATGCTCCGGCACTACCCCGACGGCGACGCGGAGCTCGTCCGGCGCGCGTACGCCTACGCGGCCGAGGCCCACGAAGGCCAGCGCCGGGTGTCGGGCGGGCCGTACATCGAGCATCCGGCCGCCGTTGCGCTCCTGCTGAGCCAGCTCGGGATGGATCCCGCGACGATCGCCGCGGCAATGCTGCACGACGTCCCAGAGGACACCGCCAAGACCAACGACGACATTCGCCGCGAATTCGGCGACGAGATCGCGAGGCTCGTCGAAGGCGTCACCAAGCTCTCGCAGTTCTCGGGGAAGTCCTCCGACGAGCGGCAGGCCGAGAACATCCGCAAGATGTTCCTCGCGATGGCCGATGACCTCCGGGTCGTCGTCATCAAGCTCGCGGACAGGCTGCACAACATGCGCACCCTCGGCGCCCTGCCGCCGGACAAACAGACTCGGATCGCCCGGCAGACGATGGAGATCTACGCGCCGCTCGCGCATCGGCTGGGCATCTGGCAGATCAAGTGGGAGCTCGAGGACCTCTCGTTCAAGTACGTCGAGCCCGAGCACTACCGCGAGCTCGCAGAGCTCCTCGCATCCCGGCGCGCGGTGCGCGAGCGCTACATCGACCGCACCATGAAGGTGCTGACGAGCGAGCTCGAGAAGGCCGGGATCAAGGCCGAGATGTCGGGCCGGCCGAAGCACCTCTGGTCCATCGCCCAGAAGATGCGGCGGAAGAACGTGAGCGTCGATCAGGTGTACGACCTGCTCGCGATCCGCGTGATCGTCAGCGACGTGCCGGCGTGCTACGCGGTCCTCGGCGTCGTGCACACGCTCTGGCCCCCGATCCCCGGGCAGTTCGACGACTACATCGCGGTGCCCAAGAACAACATGTACCAATCGCTGCACACGGCGGTGATGGGCCCCGACGGCCAGCCGATCGAGATCCAGGTCCGGACGCATGACATGCACACCCTCTCCGAGTACGGCATCGCCGCGCACTGGCGGTACAAGGAGGGCGGCAAGGGCGACCCGAACTACGAGTCGAAGCTGGCCTGGGTCCGGCAGCTCATGGAGTGGCAGCACGACGTCGCGGACGCGACGGAGTTCGTCGAATCGCTCAAGGTCGACGTGTTCCAAGACCAAGTGTTCGTCTTCACGCCGAAGGGCGAGGTGAAGGACCTGCCGACCGGCGCGACGCCCATCGACTTCGCATACCGCATCCATACCGACATCGGCCATCGCACCATCGGCGCGAAGGTCAACGGCCGGATCGTGCCGCTCGACCACAAGCTGCAATCGGGCGACATCGTCGAGATCGTCACGAGCAAGGCCGGGCGTGGCCCGTCGCGCGACTGGATCACGATGGTCCGCACCCCCGGTGCGCGCGAGAAGATCCGGCAATGGTTCAAGCGCCAGCAGCGCGAGGAGAACATCACGCACGGTCGCGAGCTCCTCGATCGCGAGCTCAAACGGATCGCCCAGCGGGACCTGGGAGACATCAGCGAGGCCGACCTGCAGCGCGCGACCGAGCTGCTGAACATGCACGACCTCGACACGCTGTACGCGTCCCTCGGCTATGGCGCGTTGACCGCGGCCCAGGTCGTCACGCGGCTCGGGATCGTCGACGATCGTCAGCTCGCCATCCCCGAGGTCGCGCCGCAGCCGCCGCCCGCGACAAGTGGCGGCGTGCGGGTGAAAGGTGTCGGCGACCTGCTCATCCGGTTCGGCGTGTGCTGCAGCCCGCTGCCCGGCGACCCGATCACCGGGTACATCACCCGCGGCCGTGGCGTGACCGTCCATCGCGCCGACTGCGCGAACGTGCGGGGCAGCGCGGAGCCCGAGCGCATCGTGGATGTCGAGTGGGAGAACCGTGCTGCGCGCACGTACCCGGTGGCGATCCGGATCGAAGGGTGGGACCGCGACGGGTTCCTGCGCGACGTCGCGTCCGTCATCAGCGAGCACCAGGTGCAGATGGTCAGCCTCTCCGCCAACGCGAATCCGGACAAGACCGCGACGGTCAATGTGACGCTGCAGGTCAATAGCGTCGAGCAGCTGTCACGGGTCCTCGCGAAGCTCGAGAGCGTCCGCGACGTGTTCACCGTCTCTCGCGACGGCCGGTGAGGTCCGAGCGGCTCGACGCGAAGAGCGCCGACCGCGCCTTCAGCGCGAAGCTCTCGCTTCCGAAGGGCGCCGGACCGTTCCCGGCGATCGTCGGCGTGCATCCGGCCGATGACGGGTCGCGCGACCACTACCTTTTCCGGCATCTCGAGTCGGTGCTGCCGCCCATCGGGATCGCGGTCGCGCGGTTCGACCGGCGGGGCGACGACGTGCCCCTGGTCGATCAGGCCCGCGACGTCGAAGCGGTCGTCGACGTGCTCGCCGCTCGCGCCGACATCGACAGCAGGCGGATCGGGCTCTGGGGCTTCAGCCAGGGTGCCTGGGTCGCGCCGCTCGTCGCGACGCGCTCTCAACGGATCGCCTTCCTCGTGCTCATCGCGGCGACGGGCGTGAGCCCCGCCGCCCAGATGCGTTTCGGCACGGCGAAGCAGGCGCGGTCGTTCGGGCACAGTGAGACGGAGGTGGCAGCGCTGCTGTCGCTGCGGGCCGCCTTCGAGGACTACGCGCGCGGCCGGCGGCCACGGGCCGCGGTCCAGGCGCTCGTCGACGCGGCGAAGGATGCGCCGTGGTTCCCGCGGGCGTGGGTCCGGCCCGAGTTGCCTCGCGAGCCCGGCTTCTGGCCGGACATGGATTTCGAGCCCGCGCCAGTGTTCGCGCGCGTGGCCGTCCCGGTCCTCCTGTTCTATGGAGAGGACGACGAGTGGCAGCCGACCGATGTGAGCATCGCCGCCTGGACCGGCCGGGGCCGCACCATCAACCGGCTCCGCGGCACGGGGCACGCGCCGACACTGCGCGGCGAGCGCGACGTCGCGAGCGTGGCGCCCGACTACACCGATAGTCTGGTCGCGTGGCTACGCAACGTCACCGCGACCTGACACCCGGCACACCGCTCGACCGTGTCGACACCCCCGCGCTGATCGTCGATCTCGACGCGCTCGACCGGAACCTCGACCGCATGGCTGCATTCGCCCAGCGGACGGGAAAGCGCGTGCGGCCCCACGCGAAGACCCACAAGTCCCCGCTGATCGCACGCATGCAGCTGGATCGCGGCGCGATCGGGCTGTGCTGCGCGAAGCTCGGCGAGGCCGAGGTCATGGCGGACGCCGGGCTCGGCCCCCTGCACATCACGACGGAGATAGCCGGTGAGCCGAAGGTGTCGCGCCTCGTGGCGCTGCGCGGGCGCGCAGACGTGATGGTCGCGGTGGACGACATGGACGTTGCCCGTGCGCTCTCGGACGCGATGCGGGCCGCGGGTCTGGTCCTCGATGTCCTGGCCGACGTGAACGTGGGGCAGGAGCGCACTGGTGTGCTGGCCGGCGGCGCGGGCGAGCTGGCCGCCTGCATCGCGTCGCTCGATGGACTGCGGCTTCGCGGCATTCAGGCGTACGAGGGACACCTCCAGCACGTCTACAAAGAGACGGAGCGGCGCGTCAAGTGGCGCCAGTGCGCCGATCTCATGCTCCAGGCGGTGGACCAGCTGAACCGCCGCGGCCTGCCGGTCGAGATCGTGAGCACCGCGGGCACCGGGACCTGCGCCTTCGCCGCCGAGCTGCCGGAGGTCACCGAGCTGCAGGCCGGCTCGTATCCGTTCATGGACTGTGACTACGCGAACGTCGAGGGCCTGCCGTACGAGTCCGCGCTCACGGTGCTCTCGTCGGTGGTGAGCCGGCAGCGCGGCGACACGGCGGTCATCGATGCCGGCTGGAAGTCGATCAGCACCGATGCCGGCGCGCCCGTCGTCAAAGGCCATCCCGAGCTCGACTACGCGACGAAGGGCGACGAGCACGGCGGGGTGCGCGGTGCGCGGATGACGCCCGGCGAGCGCATCGAGCTCATCCCGAGCCACTGCGACACCACCGTGAATCTTTACGACCAATACGTCTGCGTTCGAAATGGCGTCGTCGAGGCCGTCTGGCCGATCGCGGCGCGGGGGAGGATCCAATGAAGCGCGAAGTCCTGAGGAGCACGGTACCCACGACGGGCCTGCCATATGCGCAGGCCATCCGGGTCGGCGAGTTCGTCTACGTGGCCGGCCAGGTGGCGCTCGATCCGGCGACGGGGCAAGCGATGACCGGTGACGTCAGCGCGCAGACCGTGAAGGTCATCGAGAACATCAAGGGCATCCTCGAGAACGCCGGCACGTCGCTCGCGAACGCCGTCGAGAACATCTGCTTCCTTGCTGACGTGCGGCGCGACTTCGCGGCGTTCAATGCCGTCTACAGCAAGTACTGGGACGCGAATGGCCCGACCCGGGTCACCGTCCAGGCCGTGCTGCCGCGCGACGGTCTGCTCGTCGAGATCCGCTGCCTTGCGGTGATGCCGGACTAGGCGTGGATCTGGCTGGCGCGCTCGGCGTCGTGGTCCTGGTCGCTTGGCTGCTCCTCATCGTCCTGGTCGTCGGGCTGGTGGCCAGGGCCGGCCGCCGCCGGGCGATCCGTAGAGGCACCTACCCGCTCCGGCAGCTGCCCTGGTACCTGGGCGGGCCGCCAAAGGTGGACGTCGACCTGCCGAGCGATCCTCGGAGCAGCCGGGACCGGTCGCGCCACCCCTAGGGGAACCGCCGGGCCTGCCGCCTTGTAGGGGAGCTGACACGGCCTGATACGGCCGGGAGGTGCCTCAGTGGTCCGCTTCGGGCTCGCGCTCGTACTGGTCCTGTCTTCGGTCGGCCTGACCGCATCGGCGGCGCTCGCAGAGTGCGTGAA
>JALYKF010000077.1 GCA_030774905.1 Chloroflexota bacterium | reverse complement strand
AGCTCCCGCTCGCGTGCGCGCTCGCCGCGCTCGGCCTCACCGGGCTACTGCTGTTCTACAAGGCGCTCGCGCTCGGCCCGATCGCGATCGTGAGCCCAATCGGCGCCGCGTACGTCATGGTGACCGTGCTCCTGGTCGTCGTGTTCCTCGGCGAACGTCTCTCCACCGCACAGACCGTCGCGATCAGCGTGACGACGATCGGCATCCTGATGACCGGCGCCGATGGCCGGAGTCTGGCGGCCGCGCTGAGCCGACCCAAGCCGGGCGTGTGGCTCGCGATCCTCGCGATGCTCGCGTTCGGCGGCTGGGCCGCGCTGATGGCGTACGCGACCCGCGAACACGATGGGCTCGCGATGATCCTCATGCAGCGCATCATCAGCGTCGCGGCCTCGCTCGCGATCCTCGTGGCGCTGCGCCGGCCGGTCCCGGGCCGGATCGGCCTCGCGACCGCAGCCATCGTCATCGGCTCGGGACTCTTCGACACGCTCGCGAACGTCTTCTACGTCCTCGGGGTGCAGGGTGGCTACGCCTCGATCGTCGCGACCGGGAGCGGGGTGTATCCCATCATCCCGGCGCTGCTCGCCATCACGGTGTTGGGGGAGCGGCTCGCGCCGAATCAGTACGCCGGCGTCGCGGTGCTCCTTGCGGGGCTCGTTGGCCTCGGGGTCGCCGGCTCCTAGCTCTTCCCGCCGCTGCGGATGAACGCGTCCGCCGCGAGGCGTGGCGCATCCGCGCTGTTCGCGTCTTCCGCGACGAGCTTGTCCGGAAGCACGCCCTTACCTGGGCCATTCAGCGACTCGCCGGTCTTCGCATCTTCCATACGCGCGATGGTCACCAGGAGGAGGCCGCCGTCGGGCAGCTCGCGCGGCTGGCCCACGCCGACGCAGCCCGCGGTCCGCTCGCCCATGACCGTGCCGACGCCGTTCGCCCGCACGGCCGCGGCGATGATCTCGGCGCCGGACGCGGAGTTCTTGTTCACGAGCACGACGAGCGGCTTCACATCGGAGACGTACATGCGGTCGTTCGTGCGCAGTGGGGTGCGGTTCCCGTCACGGCCCGTCTGGTACACGAGGGTCGCGTTCTTCATGAAGATGCTGGCGATGTCGACGGCCGCCGAGAGATCTCCGCCCGGGTCGTTGCGCAGATCGAGGACCCGGCCGACGACGCCCGCGTCGTTCTGCCGCTTTACGGCCTGGGCCACCTGGTTCGAGACGTCGCCGTTGAGCTGCGACACGTAGATGTAGCCAACGTTCCCCTCGTCGGTCTGGTCGATGACCCGCGGCGGCGTGACCTTGCCGCGCACGATCGAGATCGGCGTGTCGGCGCCACTCCGGACGAACACGATCTTCACGGTGGTGCCCTCGGGGCCCTTGATCTTGTTCGCCACCTCTTCGGAGGTGAGCCCCAGGGTGTCCTCGCCGTTGACGGTCTTGATCTTGTCGCCCTTCTTCACGCCGGCCTTCTCAGCCGGGCTGTTCGGGAAGACCTGGGCCACCTCGACGAGCTCGTTCGGGCCTGGCGACGTGATCGTCGCGCCGATCCCGGAGTACTCCTGCGGCGGCGCGTTGAAGCCCTTCGCCCGCGACGGGTCCAGGTAGTAGGTGTGGCATTCGTTCATCGAGCGGGCCATTCCGTCCGTCGCCTGCTGCTCGATGAGCTTGGGGTCTTCCTTCGGGTTCGCCGCGATGACGTCGTTCAGCGACGCGGCGAACTTCGCGAAGTCGGACTGGGGGCTGTTCGTGAACGTCGGCTTGTTCACCTGCGGCGAGGGGTCGTTCATCTTCACCAGGAGCGTGGCGACCGCGTCGATGGCCGCGTTCAGGAGCTGCGTGGACGTCGGCTTGTCCACGTGCCGCTCGATCAGGATGTTGAAGACCGCCTCGGCCGTCGTGAAGCTCGTCTGCGGGCGCGCGATCGGCAGCTCCTGAATGGCGGAGCAGGACGACAGGATGAGGGTGAGGACGAGGAGCAGGCTGCCACGGCGCATGCGGATCATCGGTCTTTCGAGTGTACGAGTGGGGGACCGTCGCGGACGCGCGGGCCGTCGCGACGGTCTACGTAGTCGGATCCTCGCGCATCAGCTTGCGCAGACGACCCAGTGCCCGGAACTGGAGCGCGCGGATCGCGCCTTCGTTCTTGCCGAGCAGCTTCGCGACCTCGCGGCTCGAGCGGTTCTCGACGAAGCGGAGCAGAAGGACCTCCTGCTGCTCGGTCGTCAGGTGCCGCACCGCGCCGCGGAGCGCGTCCACGGCCTCGCCGTGTACCGCGCGCTCGTGGGCGGTCGGGGCGTCGTCGGACAGACCGAAGGCGTTGTCGATCTCGACCGTGGGCCGGTCACGCCGGCGCCGGTCGGTGACGGCGTTGCGGGCGATCGTGTACAGCCACGCGAGGAACGACTTGCCCTGCCAGCGGTACCGGTGGATGTTGGCGAAGGCCCGCGTGAAGACCTCGCTGCAGAGGTCCTCGGCGTCGGAGGGCTCGCGGACGCGGTACAGGAGGTAGCGGTAGACGCTGTCGACGTGGGTGTCGTACAGCTCGGCGAACGCAGCGCGATCGCCGTTGCGGGCGCGGTCGATGACATCGGGGATCGGGCCAAAGGTGTCGAGGCCGAGGGTCGGGACGAGAACGAGCGTTTCGACGCGTGCGACAGCCACGGCCATGTCCAGCGTCCCCTTTCCCGTTCCCATTGAGTGCTGAGAGCACCATACGCAGCGGGTAGCGGCACCGACAACCGCCCAGAGGTACCAAAATTGGGTCACAAAAGGATGGTCCGTACCCATTCCGTACGACGAACCCCGAGAGCTCGGTCGGTCGCTACGCCAATTTCAGCAGAAGGTCTGCTTCGTCCAGATGAGCCATCCGGAGTAGAAGGCGTCGGGTGTCACGCCGAGCACGTTCGGCAGATTGACCTTCGCATCGACCCCGGCCTTGTATGCGGTCATCAGATCCCAGTACGCATTCGCGCCGCCACCGATCTTGTAGACGTACTCGACCATCGTGTTGGCGAACGAGTAGTACTGGCCCGGCAGCTCCGGCGGCGTCTCCGGTGTCTGCAGCACGCCATCCTCGAGCTGCTTGTACATCGGGGTCGCGGTGTTGCACACGACGCTCTTCTTCGTCGCGGGATTGCGTGACTGACCGACATAGTCCGGCCAGCCCTCGACGAGCCAGAACGGCATGCGCGCCGTGATCCCTGGGATGAATTGGTCCTGCAGCCAGTGCAGGCCCTCGTGGCGGATGATGCTCGCCGTCGACTCCGTCACCGTCGCGAGGTCCGGCTTGAAGGACAGCGCGTTGCTGAAGAGTCGGATGAACGGGTCGTTCGGCACGTTCGTGAGGTGGAACCCCGCGACGCCACACGCGACGTTCGGGCCCGCCGCGCCTCGCGTGGGGAAGATGCGCAGCCCGAAGGCCTGCCCCGTCGACGTGTGACCCTCGGCCTGCTTCAGCAGGAACGTGCGCGCGTCGTTCCCCGACGCCGCGTACGTGTCGATCACGTCGTTGTCGATCCCGTAGTAGCTGAGCTGTAGCCCGTTGACGGTCTTCGTCTGGTCGCCACCGAGCTCGGTGTCGAGCGGCTCGCTGCGGATCCACTTCCCGCCCTCGCGGCGGAAGTACATGCGCGAGTACCCGGTCACGTCGTCGCCCACATACGCGCGGGCGTACGTGCCGAGGTACGGCTCGACCTTCGCGATCTTCACCTCGAATGGCGCGAAGCCCTGGCGCGCTGCGATGTCGAACGTCTCCGTCTGGCAGCGGCGGAACGCCGCGCGCGTGAGATCGATGGTCGACTGGTAGCCGGTGAGGTCCTTCTTGCCGATCGCGGTCTGCCACGCGGTCATCACGGCGACGAGCTCGGAGGCGGTCTTGTCCGTGACCGTGAGCCTCTCCGGGCCGGACGGAGCCGGCGTCGCGCTGGACGTGCATGCCGCGAGGACGATCGCGAGCGCGATCGCGATCGCGCGCAGCCCCGCGCTCACTTCCCGGCGATCTTGTCGAGGAGGACCTTGGTCGCGGTCGCGATGGCGGTGGCGTCGTCGGCCGCGACGTCCGGCTGGATGCCGACGTTGTTGTATTTCGTGCCGGTCACGGCGCCGACGAATTCCTGCTGCACGACGTAGAGCTGCGATCCGTCGCTACCCAGGGGCGAGCTGCTTGTCGAGCCAAGGCACCCCGTGGACTTGCTGCCCACGATCGTCGCGCGCTTGTTCTCCTTGAGGCCCGCGGCGAGCACCTCAGGCGCGGACCCCCCGCGGTCATTGAGGATGACCGCGATCGGCAGCTGGTACGCAGGCCCGAGGCGGAGGTCCTTGTTGGCCGTCTGCGTGCCGGCGTTGCCGTTCTTGACCGCGACCTTCAAGGTGCTCTCGCCATTGAGGAACCAGCTCCACATGGTGTCGGCACCGTTGCCTCCGACGTTCGCGCGCAGGTCGAACAGCCAGGCCTTGGCGCCGGCCGCGACGGCTTTGTCGAGGACTGTCTTCACGGCGTCGGTCACGCGATACGTGCCGTTGATCTCGAAGGCGTGCCAGGTGAGGTACGCGATGCCACCGTCGAGCATCTTCGCCTGCAGCCCGGCCTGATCGGGCTGCTGCTGGATGAACGTGCCGCCGCTCGGGACCTGAGGCGCCGTGCCGTTCGGCGTCTCGTTCCGCGAGTTCTTCACGCCGCCCTTGCCGTCCAGGTAGTAGGTGTGGCAATCCGGGTCGGTCTGCATCATCCCGACGATGCCGGCCTCACCCAGGCGGTCGGCCGAGAGCTGCGCGTTCTTCGCGGCCAGCTGCCCGGCCGCGGCGGCGAACTTCTTGAAGTCGCCGAGGTTGGTCGACGCGTCGGTGGAGAAGTCCGGGGTCGCGACGTCATCCGATCCGCCGCTGGCCTTTGCCTCTTTCTTCATGGCCTCGAGCGCGCCGGTGAGCAGCTGCTTCGAGGTCGGGTTGTGCACGGATGCGTCCGACATGAAGGAGTACGCGATGTCGAGCTTGCTCTGCTTGAAGTCGCCGGTCTTCTGCGCGGCGGGCGGCGCGCTCGCGGTCACGGTAGGCGAGCACGCGGAGAGCGCGATCACGGCGGCGGTCAGGACGGCGATCGTTCGGCGCATCGCCTGAGGATACCGACTAGCGCGCTGCGGGTCCGATCCCCTTGGGTGCCATCGCGTGCTCGGCCTGCCACTCGGCGGGCGACGCGCAGAAGCCTTCGTAGTCGATGTACTCGGTGATGGTGGGGTGCTCGCCGCAGATCGGGCACTCGGGATCGCGGCGGAGCTTGACCTCGCGGAACGACTCCTCGAGCGCATCGAACAGGAGATAGCGGCCCACGAGCGGCTCGCCGATCCCGAGCAGGAGCTTGATCGCTTCGTTCGCCTGGATCGAGCCGATGATCCCCGGCAGCACGCCGAGCACGCCGGCCTCGGCGCACGACGGCGCGAGCTCGGGCGGCGGCGGCTGGTGGAACAGGCACCGGTAGCAGGGTCCGTCGAAGGGCTTGAACACGGTGACCTGACCCTCGAACCGGTAGATGCTCCCGTGGACCACGGGGATGCGGTGCTTCACGGAGGCGTCGTTGACGAGGTAGCGGGTGGGGAAGTTGTCCGAGCCGTCGACGATCACGTCGTAGCCCGCGATGATCCGGTCGATGTTCGCCGCGGAGAGGCGCTCCTCGTAGCCATTGACGGTGACGTCGGGGTTGAGCGCGGTGATCGTCTCGCGTGCGGAGGCGACCTTCGAGCGGCCGAGGCGCGAGGTGTTGTGCAGGATCTGGCGCTGCAGGTTCGTCGCGTCCACGACGTCCGAGTCGACGATACCGAGCGTGCCGACACCGGCCGCGGCGAGATACAGCGCCGCTGGCGAGCCCAGTCCGCCCGCGCCGATGAGCAGGACCTTGCTGCGAAGGAGCGTGAGCTGGCCGTGCTCACCGATCTCGGGGATGAGCACGTGCCGTGAGTACCGCTGCGCCTGCTCGGGTGCCAGGGTCTCGGGCTTCGTCCACGGCAGCCCAGCGTCCTTCCAGCGGTTGAAGCCGCCGGTCATGGAGATGACGTTCGTGTAGCCGAGCTTCTGGAGCGCGTCCGCGGCCATCACCGAGCGCACGCCACCGGCGCAGTACAGGATCGTGGGCTTGTCCTTGCTCGGGAGACGGTCCTCGGCCCACTGCTCGAGGTAGCTCTTGGGAACGAACGCGGCTCCGGGCAGATGGCCCTCGTCCCACTCGTTCTTCTCGCGGACGTCGCCGAGCTGCACGTCGCCCTTCAACAGCTCTTGGACCTGCTGCGGCGTCGCTTCCTTGACCTGCGTCTTCAGGTCGTTGAAGTAGTCGCGATAGCTCCCCATGGCGATAAGGATAACCGTGCCTGCAGGTCGGAAATTCCTCTCCTACGCTTGATCGTGCGTGGAAACGCTCTATTTCGACGTCCTGCAGTTCGGCTATCACACCGCGCTCGCCGTCCTCGTCGGCGGCGCGATCGTGCTGGGTGCCCCTTCGCGGCGCTACGACCAGCTGGCCGGCCTTGCGCTCCTGGGGCTGCTCGTCACGACCGTCCTCAAGGTGTTCGCGTTCGAGGACGCCGACATCGGGCCGCGCCTGATCGCTCGCTGGATCGCGCTCGCGGTGCTCGTCGTCGCGACGCTGTACGCGAGCGCTTGGGCGTCATCGGTCGCCCGCACGTTCCGCGCGCAGATCCGCGACTTCGACGACCTGCCCGAAGGGAGCCCGGCTCGCCGCGAGTGGGCCGCGCTTGCGCGCTCGGCGGCCCGCGCGATGCGCATCGCGGCGCTCAGCGGTCTCGTCGCGCTCTTCCTCTCGTAGCGCGGCGATGGCGGAGTCGATGCCTGCGGCCGAGAAGCACCGCGAGCGTCTTGTCCGAACGCACCGCGTCCGGAACCCCGACCAGCTCGTTCGGCTGATCGACACGTTCGGCTTCGCGTTCGCGTTCACGCTGCGCACCGGCGATGCGCCCATCCCCGCCTGCTTCGATCACCTCTCCACGAACGACACGAACCGCAAGTGGAACTGGATGTGGACCTGGAAGGACGAGCTGCCGGAGGAGAAGAAGCTCTACTACGGAGTGCTGCTCTCCCGGAAGCCGACGTTCGTCTCGATGAAGCTCCTGCCCACGTTCTACGCCACGTTCGGTCGCGCCGGTGAAGAAGACGACCACGTCGCCGACGTGCGCGCCGGCCGGCTCTCGGAAGTCGCGCGGCGCGTGATCGAGTTCCTCGCGCAGAACGGCGAGACCCAGACCAAGCGCATGCGCGCCGACCTGGGCATCACGTCCAAGGAAGGCCGCGCCACGTACGGCAAGGCCATCGACGAGGTGCAGCGGCTCATGTACGTGGCCCGCGTGCGCGCCGTTGGCGAGGGCCGCGAGGACTACAACTACACCTACGACCTGTTCCTGCGCCGTTATCCCGAAACGGTGCGCGCCGCCGAGCAGCTGTCGTCCGCGGAGGCGACCGCGACACTCGTCACGCGCACCGTGGAGCTCGCCGGCGCCGTGACCGAGAAGCAGCTGCTGCGGTTGTTCGACTGGGACGAGGCCGTCGCCGGACGTGCGATCGCGCGCGCGGAAGGCCTGCGGAAGCTCGTCCGCTCGAACGGATCGTTGGTCCTGCCATCGCTTTACGATGGCCGCGCCTGATGGATATTCACCAGCTTCGCTCGTGGATCTTCGAGCTGTACGAGCCGCTCGAGGACGAGCGCCAGTACATCATCTTCGACAGCGCTCGCGGCAATCTGCTCATCGACGCGCCGGCGTACAGCGAGCGTGCGCTGCGTCTCATCCGGGGCGCAGGCCCGGCGTCGGTCCTCCTGATCACGAACGCGGCGCGCGGCGGCGACGCGGCACGTTATCGCGACGCCCTCGGGGTCCAGATCGCGGCGCACAAGGACGACGCCGGCTCCATCCCCGGCGGCGCAGATCTCATGTTGTCCACCGAGGAGCTCGTCCGGCCCGACGCCCAGATCGTGCGGGTCGGCGACAACGGTTATGGCGCGACGGTCGTGCTGGGCCGCAAGTCAGGCGGCGTGCTGTTCTGCGGTGATCTCGACCTCGGGACCGACGCCGCCCGGGGATTGACCGCGCTGCAGTTCTCGTCGGTGCTGTCCGCGCGCCGGCCGCCGATCTGGAACGCCGGTCGCGACACCCTGCTGTTCCTGCAGCGCGAGCTCCCGCAGCCGAAGAAGCGGTTCGGCATCCTGCTGCAGGCACCGTGGGATCGCGCGTACAAGGGCCGGCTCGAGGATCAGATGAAGCCGAACCCGATCATCGTCCCGCAGGAGACGACCTCGGTCCGCGAGGCCGGCATGGGGACCGAGACGCTCGTCGTCGCTCAGGAGGTCCGCGAGCGCACCGAGGC
>JALYKF010000076.1 GCA_030774905.1 Chloroflexota bacterium | reverse complement strand
CCGCACACGCTGACCGCGTTGCGCGCGACGCGCAGCGGCGCGCCGAGGAGCCGCTCGGTGCCGCGCAGGTCGCACACGAATGCGCCGTCGTCGGCCACGCCGACGCGCGGGAGCATCGCGCACAGCGCCGCGAGGATCCGCGCGCGCGGCGCATGCTCGGGCACCGCGATCGCCAGATACGACTTCATGCGGACCGCTCCACGAGCGCGCCGCGGGTGCCGAGGTCACGCGACTCCGTGCCGAGCGCGGCGAAGTGGAAGAGCGCGCGTTCGGCGACGAGCGACGTCCACCCGGTGGTGCGGCCGAAGCGCTCGGCCCACGCGACCCGCGCGAACGAGAACGTCGGGATCGCGAGCCTCTGCGCACGCGCGTCGGAGATCACGAGCAGGGCGGCGGGCGACGAGCGCACGATCGGCAGGAGCGGCGCAAGATCGTCGATCCGCGCGATGCCTGCACCCGGTACCAGCTGCGGACCGGTGTCCACGACCGCGAGGCGGAATCCGTCACTGCGCAGGGCCGCGCCCGCGGCGAGGAGCACGTCGTCTCGCGTCTTTGCGCGCACCACGAACACGCGCTCGAGATCCACGCCCGCGCGCAGTGCGGCGAGCGGATCGAATGTGCCGGTCGGGTCGATCCACAGGACCGTGCCCCCATCACGCTGCGCTCCTGCGGCGGCGCGATGCGCGATCGCGACCTTGCCAGTGCTCCCGGGACCGACGAACGCGAGCGGTGCGCCTGACGCGAGGCCGGGTGTGAGCGTGTCGAGCGAGCTATCGGTCTGGATGCGGCGCTCGCCGGCTCGGCGCTCGGTCACCGCACCGTGCGCGAGCACGTGCGTGCCGAAACGGCCCTCGACCTTCGCGATCGCATCCGCCAGAGCGGCTGTTGGTCGGCCCACCCGAACGCTCCCCGTGCCCGTTCCACTGGTCTGGCCTCCATAGAACGGATGTTCTAACGATAGAAGAGACTTTTCGGGCCGTCAAGGACGCAAAAGTTGCCCAAGAATTTTGGAATTTTCGTGACCGATGGCCGTCGTCATGCACAAGCGGCGGTCAAGGGGGGCTGAGCGCGGTGGATATCGATCACACGGGACCTGAGAAGTGCAGCGACTGCGACCAGGACGCGTACATCCTCCTGGCCGGCACCGAGCAGTACGTGTGCGCCCACTGCTTCGCCGATCGTGGCCGCGCCAAGCGCAGCGCGGCCGAGGCCGCTAAAGCGTCGCAGTCTCCACCGACAAGATCGGCGGAAGGTGCTGCGCGATAAGGGCCCACGTGCGGCCCTCGTCGGCACTCCCCCACATCTCACCGTTCGTCGTCCCGAAATACACACCGGCTGGATCGAGCCGATCGGTCGCCATCCCGTCGCGCATCACCTCGTAGTTCGATCCGCGCGGTAGCCCGTTCGCGAGCTTCTTCCACGTCGTGCCGCGATCGCGCGTGCGCCACACCGCGGCACCCGCGGATGGGGGCGACATCCGCATCGGGAACTCGAGCGGGAAGACGTACGCGGTCTTCGGGTCGCGTGGATGGATCGCCGAGGCGAAGCCGTAGTCGGTCGGCAGGCCCTTTGTCACGTTCGTCCACTTCTTCTCGCCGGCATCCTTGAAGTACGCGCCGGTGTGGGCCTGCTGGAAGCGCGCACCCGGGGCCGTCGGGCTCGCGACGACGTGGTGCACGCAGTTCAGGTCCCCGTCCGCCTCGAGCGGCATCGGCGAGCCGAGGCCGAAGTTCGCGCGCGTCCACGACTTCCCGCCGTCCGTCGTCTCGTAGATCCCGCCCGAGCTGATGCCGATGGTGATCGCCTTCGGATCCGCGGCATCCACCGCGATCGAATGCAGGCCGAGCCCGCCGCCGCCGGGGCTCCACTTTTTCGCGTCCTCGTGATCGTTGAGCGCGCGCACGGGCTCCCAGCTCTCGCCGCGATCCGTGCTCTTGAACAGGGAAGCCGGCTCGGTGCCGATCCACATGACGTCAGGCTGCTTCGCGTGCCCGGCCTCGATGTGCCAGGTGCGGCTGAAGGTCCGCTCGTCACCCTTCGGGAACGCCGGGTTCTTCCCGGGCTTCCAGGTCTTGCCGAGGTCGCGCGAGATCTCGACGCGCGGGCCGCCCCACGTCATGTTCACGCCGGCGTAGAGGGACTGGCCGTCGCGCGGATCGAACGCGACGTGATAGATGGGCTGCCCCGGGAAGGACGGCCCTTCGAGGCGCCAGCGCTCGCGCGCCGCGCCGCTGCGAAAGACGTACACACCCTTTTTCGTGCCCAACAGGACCGCTACACCGCGCGCCATCTAGGCCTCCCCGCCGGACACGGCCGGCACGATGTGGACGATGTCGCCGTCGCGGAGCGCGGTGCGCTCACCATCCAGATATCGCATCTCTTCCTCGTTCGCGAAGATGTTCACGTGCTCGCGCATCTTGCCGTGCTCGTCGCGCAGCCGCTCCGCGAGGCTCGGGTGCCGCTCGACGAGGCCCGCGAGCGCGCTCGCGATGTCGGTCGCCTCGACCACGGTACTGCGCGCGCCACCGGCGAACTCGCTGAAGGCGCCGTGCAGCTTCACCGTTACCTTCCCCACGCGCATCGCAGTTTACGCACGCCGCTCGGTAGACTCCCGGACGCAATGACCACGGCCTTTCTCGGTGAGCCCGCATCGCGCGACGCCCAGCGCGTCGGCGCCAAGGCGGCGACCCTCTCGCGCCTGGCCGACCGGTTCCGCGTCCCCGCGGGCTTCTGTCTCGACGCCACGGTGTTCGATCAGCTCGGCCCCGCGCTCACGGGTGATCGGCGGGCGACCGACGCGCTCCGGGCGCTCGTGGCGGAGGGCTACGCCGGCCTGCAGGCGCGCGAAGGCACCGTCGAACCCGCCGTGGCGGTCCGCTCGTCGGCCATCGGCGAGGACGGGAGCGAGACGTCCTTCGCCGGCCAGCACGACACGGTGCTCGACGTGCGCGGCGTCGATGCGATCACGGATGCCGTGCTCGCGTGCTGGCGCTCCGCGGCATCCGACCGCGCCGTCGCCTACCGCACGCAACACGGCATCACCAAGACGCCCCGGGTCGGCGTGCTCGTCCAGGTGCTCGTGCCGGCGGAGGCCGCGGCGATCGCGTTCTCCGCGGATCCGGTGTCCGGCGATCGCGGGACCGTCGTCGTGGACGCGACCCGCGGGCTCGGTGAGGCCATCGCGTCCGGGTCGGTGACTCCGGACACGTACGCGGTCCGCGCCAGCGACCTTGCGATCCTCAAGCGCACGCTCACCGGAGAGCGCGCGGCCCTGGACGACGCGCAGGTCCGCGAGGTCGCTCGCCTGGCGATCGCGCTCGAAGCTGAGAGCGGCTCACCCGTCGACGTCGAATGCGCGTTCGCCGGCGGCGCGCTGTACCTGCTCCAGTCACGGCCGATCACGGCGCTCAACGCGCCGGCGCCTTTCACGGTGGAGTGGGACGATCCCGCCGACGCGCTCCTCACGTGGACCCGCGAGGACGTGCACATGAATGAGTGCCGCCCACGGCTGTCCTGCGACTTCACGCTGCAGGCCCCGGTATTCGGCCTGGATCACGTCAACTACGTCTTCGGGCCGCCGGCCCGGATCCGCTTCCGCTCGGCCCACGGCTATATGTACGGAACACGCGTCCCGCAGGCCCCCGCCGATGCGATGCCACAGCTCGAGGCAAGCGGGCTCAGGCGGCGGCGCGAGGCCGCCCGCCACCTCGGCCGCGATTGGACGGACCGCTACCTGCCCGCGGTGCTCGCGCACTTCGACTGGATGCAGGCGGTCCCCATCGACGATCGGGCGAGCGCGCTGCCGGCGTGGGACGCGTTCTGGCCGCGAATCAACGACATCTGGTTCATCCACATGCTCGTGGTCCACCCGATGTATTCGCTGCTCGAGGAGCTCGCCGCGCTCTACGCGACGCTCACCGGCAGGCCGGCGGCCGAGGCGCTCACGCTCGTGCAGGGCCGGCAGCTCACCCTGCTCGACATGCAGCAGCGGCTCCACGACCTCGCGGGCGCGATCCGGTCGACGCCGGCGGTCGCGCGGGACATCGCCCGCCTGCCTGGGCTCGACGAGCTCACCGCGCTCGACGGCGGTGCGCCGATCCGCCGGGCCACCGAAGCGTTCCTCGCTGCGCACGGCAACGTGGGGCAGCCGGGGTTCGAGATCGACAGCCCGTCGTGGTCGGACGAACCCCGTCTCCTGCTCGTCGAGCTCGCGCGTCTCGTGCGCACCGAGGCGGAGAGTCCGACCACTCGGCACACCCGGCTCGTCGCGGACGCCGAGGCCCTCGACCGGCGGACGCGCGACGAGCTGCGCGACCGCCCCGAGGACCTCGCGCGATTCGACGAAGTCCTCACAGCGGCACAGGCCTGCGGGGCGCTCAGCGAGGAGCACAACTACTGGATCGACCGGCTGTGCCAGGCGCACGCCCGCCGCTTCTTCCTTCGCGTCGCCGACGTCCTCGCCGACTCCGGCGCGATCGCGACGCCCGATGGCATCTACCACCTCCACATCGGCGAGGTGCGGGACAGCCTCGCGTCCGGCAGGGATCTTCGAGACCTCGTCGTCGAGCGAAAGCGCGAGTTCGAGCGCGATCGCCGGCTCCGGCCGCCGCGGTACATCGGAGCGCAGCCCGCGGCGCCCGCGCTATCGTCGCCGATCCGCGACCTCGGCTATCGCGTCGAGCAGACCGATCGCGATCTCCTGCGCGGCGTAGCCGCGTCGCCGGGCCGCGGGCGCGGGCCGGTCCGCCTGGTGAACAGCCCGGCGGACTTCGAGCGCTTCCAGCGCGGCGACGTCCTCGTGTGCCGTTCGACGACCGTCAGCTGGGTGCCGCTGTTCAACATGGCGGCCGGGATCGTGGCCGATGTCGGCGGCGCGCTGTCGCACGCCGCGCTCGTCGCGCGCGAATTCGGCATCCCCGCGGTGTGCGGGACCGGCACCGCCCTCGAGACGTTGATCG
>JALYKF010000075.1 GCA_030774905.1 Chloroflexota bacterium | reverse complement strand
CGCTGCTGTGGATCTACCTGCTCCCGCGCGACCGGTCGGGGCCGCCGCTCCGCGGAACGGTGTGGCGGTTCTCGCTCGTCGCGCTGACCTCGGTCGTGCTGCTCGTCACCGCGGGCGTGCTGCAGGCATTCGACCGGCTCGTGCTCATTCAGGACCTCGTCGAGACCCCGTACGGCCTCGCACTGCTCGCGAAGATCGCGCTTCTCGTCGTCGTGCTCGTCATCGCGTCGTTCAACCTCCTGCGGTACGGCCCGCGCGCGGAGCGAGGCGCGCTGATCCGCGGGACCATCGCCGAATCGGCTCTGCTCGCCGGCGTCTTCGTCGCCGCGGGCGTCCTCACGGCACTCGCGCCGCCGGCACAGCCAACGGGTGCGGCGTTCGACGAGACCAGACACGTCGCCGGGTATCGCGTCGAGCTGGTCGTGCCGACAGCGACGCCGGGGCGGAACCGCTTCGTGCTCCGCGTCCACCAGGGACTCACGCCCGTGACAAGCGCCGAGAAGGTCGCCCTCCGGTTCACGATGGTCGAGCACGACATGGGCGAGACCGAGCTCGTTGCCGAGGAACGCGCCCCCGGTGAATACGTCGTGACCGGTAGCCCGACCGCGATGTACGGCACCTGGAAGATCCAGGCGATCATCCGGCTCGCCGGCAAAGAGGACCTCACGACATTGTTCACCGTGCCGGTCTCCCCGAACGGCACGACCGCGTCGGCGGCGGCGCTCACCACGAAGTCGTTCGCCCTCGTCGTCTTCCCGGACCCGAGCGCTCCCGTTGCAGGAGCACCCATCGAGCTGAGCGTGGTCGTCTTGCAGAACGGCAACCCTGCCATCGGCACGGTCGTGAGCGGCTCGATGGTCGCCAAGGACGGGCAGCCGGCTGGCGGCGACACGTTCACTGCGAGCGAGCAGGGCTCGGGGCGGTACCGCATCGACGTGCCGGCCCTCGGCGCGGGCCGCTGGACGATGCGGGTCCAGATCGGATCACCCGCGGAGACCGCCGACTACATCTTCACCGTGACACCATGAAACCGTGATCCTGCTGCACGGCTCATTCGTCGACGAGTTCCTGATCGAGATCGTCCTGCCGCTCTCGATCTTCGGCGGCTTGTACTGGTGGTCGTCACGCAAGGAGAAAAGGAAGCGGTCAGGGACACCGGCCAAACCCGCCGAGCGGAGTACTGACGACCGGTGAGCTTCCCGATCAGCCGCCAGGGCCTCGAGCAGATCGCGATCGCACTCGCCGTCGGCGTCGCGGTGTTCGCGCTCCTCACGGTGCTCCGGTGGCGGCGGAACGAGCCGGTCCGGCGCACGGCCGTATCCGCCGGGATCCTCGCCGCGCTCGCGGCCGTGTCACTGATCCTCGGGTACACCGTCGCGCCGAACATCCCGACCCCGCCGGTCCCATTCACCGCGCGGTTCGCGCAGGATCCGACCCCCGACTCCCCGGCGACGATCGCGCGAGGGAAGGCGCTGTTCCAAACCAATTGCGCGCTGTGCCACGGTCCGGTGGGCAAGGGCGATGGTGCACTCGCCCCGACGTTGTTCCCCCACCCGGTGAACCTGCAGCTCCACATCCCGCAGCACGCGCCGGGCGAGAGCTTCTACTGGATCTCGCACGGCATCCCCGGGACGTCGATGCCGGCCTGGGCCGACGTCGACGCCGCGACCGGGACGCCGCGGCTCGGCGAGGACGAGCGATGGTCCATCATCCGCTACCTGCAGGCCCTCGCGCGTGGAGAGACGCCGTGAACGATCTGTTCGACCTGACCGTGCCCTGGTACGCGATCATCCTGCGGACCTTCATCGTCTACATGGCCGTGCTCATCCTGTTGCGAGCCGCGGGCAAGCGCGAGCTCGGGCAGATGACGCCATTCGACCTCGTCGTCATCCTCATCATCGCCAACGCGGTGCAGAACGCGATGACCGGCGGGGACAACTCACTCATCGGCGGGATCATCGCCGCGACGACGCTCACGATGGTGAACATCGCCGTGGGCCGCTGGGGCAGCCGCGTCCCGGTCTTCCGCCGACTCGTCGCGAGCGAGCCGACGCTTCTGCTGCGGGACGGCAAGCCGCTGAAGGAGGCGCTCGACCGCGAGCGCATCGACATCGAGGAGCTCGAGATGGCCGCCCGGCAGCACGGGATCGCCGACCTCGAGGACGTGACCGCGGCCGTGCTCGAGGAGGACGGGTCGATCAGCATCATCCCGAAGTCCGGCGACAAGGTGCGCCGCAGCCCCCGGCATTTCCGGCAGTTCCGCAACCGCTGATCGTCTTCGTCGCGGCCTATGTCGCGCCACCCATGAAGTGACGCAAAGGACGCGCGCCCCGCGGCGCGCGTCCT
>JALYKF010000074.1 GCA_030774905.1 Chloroflexota bacterium | reverse complement strand
TGACGACATAGATCGCGTTCGTGATCGGGTTGCCGGCCATGATGTTCCGGGCCCCGAGGAACGAGAGCGGGATCGCGACGACCATCGCGAGCGCTGTCCCCATGATCCCAAGGAAGATCGTGATGATAATGAGGCCGATCGCGCCGTCCCAGAACGTCTCGAACTCGTTCTGCGGTCCGAGGACGGACCAGTCGAAGCTCACCAGCTGGCGCAGGACACCGGCCGCGTATTCGGGGTTCGCGCGGCTCACGTCGATGTCGGTGATCCTGAACCCGACGTACAGCACGAGAAGGATCACCGCGATGGTCGACAGGCGCCGCCAATCGGTCAGCGGATTGCGCCGCAGCTCGGCCGGCACCGGAAGACCGCGGGCGGTGAAGTACTCGGCCATCAGCGCGCGTCCATGTGCGTCGCGTCCTGGGCCAGCGCGTCGAGCGCGGCCTGATCGGCCGTCATGCCCTGCGGCACCTCGCGGCCGAGCCCGATCTCAACCTCGACGGCGTCCTCGCCGTAGATCTCCTTGAACCGGCGGTCGTCGATGTCGGCGGGCAGACCGTCGAACGCGACCTTTCCGCCTTTGAGCGCGACCACGCGCGTCCCGTAGCGGCGCGCGAGCGACAGGAAGTGCAGGGAGCAGATGACCGTGATGCCGTCCTTCTTGTTGATCTCCTCGAGGTACTTCATCACCGAATGGCTCGTCGCCGGGTCGAGGCTCGCGACTGGCTCGTCCGCGAGCATGAGCTCGGGCTGCTGCATCAGGGCGCGGGCGATTCCGACACGCTGCTGCTGCCCACCGGAGAGGGCGTCGGCGCGGCCAAAGGCCTTGTCGGCGATGCCGACGCGGCCCAGGTTCTCAAAGGCCAGCGCCACGTCCTCCCGGCTCGGCCGCGATGCGATCGTCCGCCACGTCGTCCGGTACCCGAGGCGGCCGGCCAGCACGTTCGCGAATACGGAGCTGCGCTTCACGAGATTGAATTGCTGGAAGATCATCCCGATGCGCCGGCGGATGCGCCGGAGTTCCGGCCCACTCGCGTGTGTCACATCTCTTCCGTCGAACGCGACGGTCCCCGAAGTCGGGTCGATGAGCCGGTTGATGCAGCGCAGGAGTGTGGACTTCCCCGACCCGGACAGGCCAATGAGCACAACGAACTCGCCCTTGTGGAAATCGAGCGAGACCCCATCGATGGCGCGCGTGCCGGTCGGATAGATCTTCACCAGGTCCTTCACGGAGACGAGCGGCGCCACCGCGGCCGACTCTAAATGAACACGCCCGCCGGGCTGACCCGGCGGGCGTGTTCGATCGAGCGAAGTGAACGCTAGGGAGCCTTGCTTGGGCTCGGGCTTGGCGTCGGGGGCGGCGGTGCCGGCGTCTTCGCGGCCTCAGCAGCCACGTCGATCCCCGCGAGCTTCGCCGCGTCGCGAACCGGGTTGTAGAAGTCGGACGTCACCTTCTGCAGACCGTCCCAGTTGAAGAGGCCCTTGCACTGGACCTTGCCTGCGTCAGAGGCGCAGTAGTCGATGAGCGCCTGGGTGATCGTTGCCTGCAGGTCTGCCGGGAAGTTCTTCGCGACGGCGACGCCGTCATTCGGGATCGGGCCGGCGGCGTCGATGACCTTGGTCTTCGTCATGATGTCGGCCGGCATTCCGGCGCTGGTGCGGACGTCATTGAACGTCGCCGCGCCATCGACCTGGCCGCTGTAGACGGCGAGGGCCGCCTTGTCGTGGCCACCGGCGAAGATCGTCGACGCGAAGAACTGCTTCGGGTCCTGACCGGTCTTGTTCTTCACGAGCAAGGACGGGAACAGGTAGCCCGAGGCCGAGATCGGATCGACGAACGCGAACTTCTTGCCCTTGAGGCCGTTCAGGTCCGTGATGCCGCTCGCGGTGGAGACGAGGATCTGGGCGTTGTAGGTCGTCGCGAGCTGGCCCTTCTCGTCCTTGCGGAGCGCGCCGAGGATCGGCGTGCCACAGCCCTTGTCGAGCAGGAGGGTCATCTGCAGCGGTGCGATGGCGGCGATGTCCGCCTGGCCCGCGCACATGGCTTCGATCTGCGCCGCATAGCTGGTCGGGATGCTGACCTTCCAGAGCAGGCCCGTGGCCTTGGCGAGCGCGGCGGAGATCGCGTTACCGCTCGCCGTGACGCGCGCGATGTCCTGCGATGGTGTGAACGCGAAGATGATCGGACGGTCGAACGATCCGACGCGCGGGGTCTTCGACGCCGCGGGGGCGTTCGTACCGCCGCCGGATGTGCTCGCACCGCCACTACAGGCTGAGATGAGAACGATCGCGGCCAGCACCCACCCGAGCCGGCTCGCAGTCCTACCGAGCATGCCTTCCTCCTTGTTCATGGAAGCATCGGTATCATAGCCACTGTTCATGACGTTTTTGACCAAGCTCGCGGCTGCGTCGCGAGCTCGGGACAGCGTGATCTGCATCGGCCTCGACCCTGAATCGGATCGCATCCCCGAGCACCTGGGTCGCGGCGCACAGGCGGCCGTCCGCTTCCTCCGCAAGATCGTGAGCGCGACGAGCGATCACGCGTGTTGCTACAAGCCGAACATGGCCTTCTTCGAGCGCTACGGCTCGGCGGGCCTCGACATCCTCGGATTGACGTTACAGGCGATCCCGTCGGACATCCCGGTGATCATCGACGCGAAGCGCGGGGATGTCCCGAACACCGCGGCCGCGTACGCCGAGGCGCTGTTCGATCGCTTCCACGCGGACGCGGCGACCGTCGCGCCGTACATCGGGATGGACGGGATCGCCCCCTTTGCCGAAAAGGGATACGCCCTCGTGCTCGCGCGAACGAGCAACCCCGGCGCGGGCGACTTCCAGGACCTCCTGGTGGACGGCCGGCCGCTGTACGAGCACGTGGTCGAGCGGTGCGTGGCGGCATTCCCGGCCGAGCAATGCGGGTTCGTCGTCGGCTCCACGTATCCGGCCGAGGCGGCGCGCTTGCGCTCGCTCGCGCCCGACCGGTTGTTCCTCATGCCCGGCGTGGGTGCGCAGGGCGGCGAGATGGCGAGCGCGATCCGCGCCGGGCTGGACGCGCGTGGCGGCGGGGTCCTCCCGTCGGCGTCGCGGTCCATCCTGTATGCGGAGTCCGGCGCCGGCTTCGAGGCGGCGGCATCGCGCGTCGCGGCGGAGCTGAAGCGCCAGGCGAATGACGCGCGCACGGCCGCGTCCGGGAGCGCGCGCTGATGTTCGGCATCGGGACCGGGGAGATCCTGCTCCTCCTCGTCCTCGCGCTCATCGTGCTCGGCCCCGAGCGGATGCCGAAGCTCGCGCGCGACCTCGGCCGCGCGCTCGCCGAGTTCCGCAAGACGAGCGACGAGCTGCGCACTGAGTTCCTCAATGCTGACAAGTACCTCGACGTCGCCGCGAACGCCACGCCCGCGGCGCCCGCCGCCATCCCGGCGACCGCCACGCCCGAGCCGCCGCTCACCGAGGCGGCCGTCGCGACGGACGTCGCTCCCGAGCCCGACGAGACCGCGTTCGACAAGGAAGCTCGCGAGGCGCGCGAGCGGCTCCGGGATCCCGAGCGCCTGCAGCAGGCCGCGGCCGAAGGGTGGAAGACGCCCACCGACGAGGCCGGTACCTCCGACCGGTGGGGATGAAGCGTCCAGCCGACCTATACTTCGCGTTGACGAGCGCACCCGATCGAACGGGTCGCGCTCTTTCTTTCGCCTGATCCGGAGGACGCTTCCTTCATGAGTCGTGCGTGGGCCTGGGTCATTGTCGTCATCGCGGTCCTGGCCGTGTGGGTCGATATCCCCAAGCACCAGATCAGCTTCCCGTTCGAGTGTCCGGGCATCTGCTACCGCCTGGGCGGCCAGTCGACCTTCATCGAGATCAAGACCCACCTCGGGCTCGACCTCCAGGGCGGCACCCAGCTGGTGCTGCAGCTGCACCCGGAGCAGATCCCCGGCGGCACCACGACGCCCATCGATGACCTGAACGCTCAGGCCCGGGTGGTCATCGACCGGCGCATCAACTCCCTCGGCGTCAGCGAGCCGGTCATCGAATCGCTCGGCGCGAACAAGATCCTGCTGCAGCTGCCCGGCGTGTCGGACCTCACTGAGGCGCAACGCATCGCGACGCAGCAGGCGTTCCTGGAGATCAAGGTCCCCGACGTTGATGCGAGCGGGACCGTGACGGGCTACAAGTCGCTCACGCCGCCGCTCACCGGTGCGAATCTCAAGCCGACGTTCGTGGAGTTCCAGGGATCCAATAACGCGCCGGTGGTGCACTTCGAATTCGGACCGCCCGACGACGCTCGGTGGGTCCAGCTGTCGAAGGACTACCTGAACAAGCCGGTGCAGATCAACCTGGACAAACAGGAGATCTCCGCGCCGCGCATCAATCAGGTGTTCTCGAGCGGTAGCGGGATCATCGAAGGCAACTTCACGACGAAGACCGCCAAGGAGCTGAGCACGCTCCTGAACTCCGGTGCGTTGCCGGTGCCGCTCGAGATCGTGCAGTCGAGCCGCGTCGAACCCACCCTGGGCCAGGACTCGGTCCGCCGCAGCATGGCCGCGGGCGCGATCGGGCTGCTGCTCGTCGCGCTCTTCATGATCCTGTACTACCGCCTGCCCGGTGTGATCGCCGTCATCGCGCTCCTGTTCTACACGGCACTCACGTACGCGGTCTTCCGGTTGATCCCGGTGACGCTCACGCTCGCGGGCGTCGCGGGATTCATCCTGTCGATCGGTATGGCCGTGGATGCCAACGTCCTCACCTTCGAACGCCTCAAGGAGGAGCTGCGGGCGGGGAAGACGCTCCGGGTCTCCGTCGATGAGGGCCGCCGCCGGGCCTTCCCGTCGATCCTCTACTCGAACCTCGCGACGATCCTCACCGCCCTCATCCTGTTCAACTTCGGCACCGGCACGGTCAAGGGCTTCGCGCTCACGCTGATCGTCGGTGTGGTGGTGTCCTTCTTCACCGCGGTCTTCGTGACCCAGCTGCTGCTGCACGCGGCCATCGAGTACCCGTCGCTCCGCCGCCGACGGCTGTGGGGCGTCGAAGAGCGGCCGGCTGATGGGAGCACCGGCGGCGGCCGCGCGGCCGCGAGCGTGCCCGTCTGATGCTGTTCCGCTTCGTCGAGCGTAAGCACTGGTACTTCCTGCTCTCGGCTCTGCTCATCGTCCCGGGCGTGTTCTTCCTTGCGATCGGCGGTCTCAAGCCGGGCATCGAGTTCAAGGGCGGCACGCTCCTCGATCTTCGATTCACCTCGCCGCCGCCGGCGACCGAGCTGCACGATGTTCTCGCCGGGCTGGGCCATCCGGAGGCGATCGTCCAAGGCGCGGAGGGCGGTCGGATGGAGGTCCGCACGCTCACATTGAAGACCGACGCGACGACGAATGAGACGGTCGCCGTCGAGCAGGCGATCAAGGCGAAGTACCCGACGACCTACATCGACGACAACGCTGCGACCGTCAGCCCGTCGTTCAGCGCGGAGCTCGTGACGAACGCCGTCCGCTCGATCGTATTTGCCTCGATCGTCATCGTGCTACTCATTGCGTTCGCCTTCAAGGAGTTCGGGTGGTCGGCGTTCCGCTACGGGATCGCCGCGATCATCGCGCTCCTGCACGACGCCCTCGTCGTGCTCGGCCTGTTCGCGATCCTCGGCTACTTCTTCAACGTCGAGGTCGACAGCCTGTTCGTCACCGCGGTCCTCACGATCATCGGGTTCTCGGTCCACGACACGATCGTTGTGTTCGACCGGATCCGCGAGAACCTCCATCTCAACCGCGGCGAGGCGCTCAACCCGGTGATCAACTACTCGATCATGCAGACGCTCGCGCGGAGCGTCATCACGTCGCTCACCGTCGTCCTAACGCTGCTCGCGCTGTACCTGTTCGGCGGCTACTCGATGCGCACCTTCGCGCTCGCGCTGCTCGTCGGCATTGTCTCGGGGACATACTCGTCCATCTTCAACGCGAGCCAGATCATCTCGCTCTGGCAGGAGATCGAGGACCGCATCCGCCACCGCGGCCGGCGGGCGTCCGGAGCGGCTGCGGCGAGCTAGACCCCGGTCCCGGCTTCCTCGTTCAGCTCCGTCCTGATGTGCGAGCCTTCACCGTCGTGCTCGTTCGGATCATCGTCCACCGTCTCGCGCGACTTCTTGGACTCCGTGCGCTCGTCGTGCTCGGTGCGGTCGATCACGGCGCACCTCCTAGCGCCGAGCGAGCCAGCAAGAACTCTGCCGCCCGCTACCGCCCGTGCGCCTTCGCGAGCTGGGCGAGCGTCACGAAGCGCACCGGGCCGGCGTCCGCGTCGTAGCGGAGCGGGCCGAACGCGCCGAGCAGCGCTTCGATCGCGGCGCGCTCGGCCGGGACGATCGTGCCGGGGTGGCTCACCACGGTAATGGTCTTCCGCTCCGCGGCGACCGCGCCGGCCGGCGCGAAGAGCGCGAGGTTCGCGCGAATCTGCGGCTGGATCGACTGAACCGTGAACGCGTACGTGTTGCCGCCGATGGTCGGCGCCTCGAGGAGCGGCAGATCACCCGTCGCGTTCGCGTCCGTTCGCGACGGCGTGTACGGCTGCGCGCCAGGGGGCAGGTTCCAGGGGTAGGGGACGCGGCCGATCGGCGGGTAGTCTCGCGCCACCGCGGTGCAGTCGGCGTTGAAACCGGACGCGGCGACGGCGCGGAGCGTCGCAGCGTCGCCGATGTCGCCACCGGCGCGGAACGAGGTCGGCGTCGGCAGGCCGTGCTGGAGCATGAGCTTCACGCCGTATCCGATCATCGCCTGCTGCTCGTTCTCGGGATACGCGGTCATTGGCACGTCGTAGCCGTCACCGCGAGCTGCCCAGCTCGGCGCGAGGCGGGGGACCAGACCGACGGCGCGCACGTAGTCCGTCCACATGTGCAGGTGCAACGCGACCTCGTCTCCCTTGGCCAGCCGTCCTTTCGTCCACGCGAGCATCGCGTCCTGCCGCTCCGCCGACACCTCCGTGGTCGTCCAGGCCCGCGGATTCCAGAACACGCTCATCGGGATGCGGAGGCCATCAGCGATCGCGGCGGTGTTCGCGAGCTCGGCGTCGCCCGAGGCATCACCTTCGAAGTCCAACGTCCACACGACGTATTCGGGCTGCGACAGGATGAACGACACCGTGGCCAGCGGGACGTCGGCCCCGCCCCGGACCCGCTCGACGAGCTGCGCCGAGTAGTCGCGCGGCGCGAGTCCGGCGACGGGAATCACGGCGTGCCAGACGGTGCCTCCGCTGGGAGTGAACGGGAACTCGGCTCCCCCGGGCGCGAGGCGTAGCCGCGGGGATCCCGCGGTCGGATCGGCGTCGAACGTGGCGGTGACCACCGGGTCTTCATGGATGAGGGCATCGGGGACGGTGAACCACCGGTGTTGGAGCGCAAGCGTGGCGTCGACCGGAGCCGCGAGGCCGGGCGACGCTGTCGGCGACGCCGTTGGACCTGGGGTCGGGCTTGGGCTCGGCGCGGTCGTCTGGGGCGCGCACGCAGCCAGGACAAGGCCCAGCGCGCACAGCCGTGTCCGATACTTAGAGGTCATGGATCTCGTTCCGCAGCGTCGCTGGATCATCCCGCGGTCGGTCGGCGCGTCGGCTGGCGATGTGCCCGATGGTATCCCCGGACTCGTCGCGCAGATCCTTCGCACGCGCGGCCTCGCCGACGCGGACATGCCCGCGTTCCTCACGCCGAAGCTCGCGGCCGACGGTCCGCCGATGCTCGATCTCGACCGGGCCGTGGACCGCATCCGCCGTGCGCTCGCCGCCCGCGAGCGCATCGTCGTCTATGGGGACTACGACGTGGACGGCATCGCGGGCTCAGCGATCCTCGTGCGTGCCTTTCGGCACTTCGGGGTCGCGGTGGCCGCGTACATCCCGAACCGGTACGAGGAGGGCTACGGCCTCAACGCCGCGGCACTACGCGAGCTGGCCACGGACGGGACCACGCTCGTCATATCGGTCGACTGCGGGGTGACGGCCGTCGCCGAAGCGCAGCTCGCGCGTGAGCTCGGCATCGATCTCATCATCACCGACCACCACCATCCGCCGCCCGTCCTGCCGGACGCGTACGCGCTCGTGAATCCACGCCGAGCCGGGGACGTGTCGGACGACAAGGAGCTTGCCGGCGCCGGCGTCGCGTTGCGGCTCGCGCGCGCGCTCCTCGGCGATCTCGCGTACGCGGTGAAGGAGGACGAGCTCCTGCAGCTGTGCGCGCTCGCCACCGTGGCCGACGTCGTGCCGCTCCGCGCCGAGAATCGCGCCATCGTCGCGGCCGGGCTCCGGGCGCTCAACCGCGCGCCGCTCACCGGCGTGCGCGCGCTCGCGGAGCGCGCGGGCGTGAAGCTCGGCCGGGTCGGGGCGTCGGACATCGGATTCGGTCTCGGTCCGCGGCTCAACGCCGCCGGACGCATCACCGACGCCAGCGACGCGCTGCGGCTGCTCCTCACCGAGGATGCGGCCGAGGCGAAGGCCCTCGCCGACACGCTCGAGGAGCGCAACCTCGAGCGCCAGCGTTTGACCAACGACGTCGTGCGCGGCGCGCGCGAGGCGGCCGCGGCGTATCCCGAGGCGTGGGCGACGGT
>JALYKF010000073.1 GCA_030774905.1 Chloroflexota bacterium | reverse complement strand
GGGTGATGGTGCCGTGAGCGTGCCCCTGCTCGACGGCCGCACTGCCGTCGCGATGCGCGCGGTGCCGGTGGCCTGGCGCGAGCATCGGATCGGCGCGCTCGCCGCGCTACGCGTCGGTGGGCCATTCAGCGACGATGGGTCGGTGAACCTCGACCGGCTGTCATCGCTCGTCGCGCTCGAGCTCGTCGAAGAGAACACGTTCTGGCGGATCCAGCGCGCCGCAGCGGATCTCGAGGCCCGCACGAGAGCGTCGAGCGAGCTGCATGAGATCGTGCGCGCCGAACGCGATCCGGTCACGCTGCTCGAACGGGCGACGAGCGGGCTCGCCCGGGTCTTCGCCGCGGACGGCGTCTCGATCATGCTCGTCGACAACGGCGTCCTCTCGGTGAAGAGCTCGATCGGGTTACCCGAAGACGCGAAGCGCGATCGCAAACGGCTGGGCGAAGGGATCTCGGGGTTCGTCGCGAAAACCGGACAGCCGTTGCTGCTCCGTGGACCGGTGAGCGGCGACGAGCGGTTCAGCGGGAGCGACCCGTCGGTCGGGGACGCGCTCGTCGCACCGCTACGAAATGGCGACCACATCATCGGCGTGGTCAGCGTGAAGCGACGCGAGTCGACCGATCACTACGACGCCGCGGACCTGGACGCGCTGAGCGCCATCGGTGTGGACATCGCGGCGACGCTGTCGTTCGTCGGCGCTGTTGCCCGGGCCGAAGAGGATCGCAAGCAGGCGATCGCGCTGTACGAGCTCTCGCGCCTCGGCACGCTGGGCGGCGAGCCGCAACAGGAGCTCGAGACGGCGGTCGCGATGCTCGCGGACGTCATGCACCACGACGTCGTCGGCCTATGGGTCCTCGCGGGCGATGGCTCGGCCGTGCGCCGCGCGTTCCGCGGGTACAACGCCGACGCGCCGGTGCTGATCCCGGCCGCATCGAACGCCGGCCCGTTCGGCGACGCGCTCGCGCAGCAGCGGCCGATGCGGGCGCACAGTGACGCGGCCGATCCGGCAGCGCCGGTCTGGGCAGCCGCGGCCGCGACCGAGTACGTGTTCGCGCCGGTGAGCGCGCAGGGCAAGACCATCGGCATCCTTGTGCTGGGCCGGGGCGGAGAGGCGTACACGGAGGCCGAGGCGGACTTCGCCGCGACCGCGGCCGAGTATCTGTTCGAGCTCGTTCGGTCGACCGATGCCGCATCGGTCGAGGAGCAGGCGACGGCCGGCGAGCGCAAGCGGATCGCCCAGGAGCTGCACGACGGCCTCGCCCAGGAGCTCACCGGGGTGGTGCTGAGCCTCGAGGGTGCGCAGCGGTCGTTCGAACGCAACCCGCAGCTCCTCGGGCAGCAGCTGGCCAAAGCGACGCGCGACGCGCGCGCGACCCTCGCCGACGTCCGCCAGTACATGGGCGCGCTCCGCCAGAGCGACGCGGGGGGGCTGAGCCTGCCGACGACGGTCGCGCGGCTGATCGATGACCTCAAGCGGCAGACCGGGCTCGAGGTCGAGATGCAGGAACGGGGCAGCGAGCACGAGCTCGGGGCCGATCTCCAGCGCGCGGTCATCCGCATCATCGGCGAAGCGCTGCGCAACGTTGCCCGGCACGCCGGGGCGAAGCACGCGACGGTCACGCTCGGCTACAGCGACACTGATGTCGTAGTGACGGTCACGGACGACGGAGCCGGGTTCGACGTGCCAACGATGGCCGCGACAGCGGAGGCCAACGGGCACTTCGGTCTCGTCGGCATGCGCGAGCGCGCCGAAGCGGTCGGTGGCCGGCTCGTCGTGCGAAGCGCTCCGGATCAGGGCACGACGGTCGAGGCCACGATCCCGTACGAGCCGTCGCGTGCGACCGTCGGCGTCGTCCGGGCGGAGCCCGCCGCGGCCGACGACCACGTCCCGCTGGCGCGCCCGGGCATCCTCGCGCGGCTGTTCGGCCGATGACCGACACCCGCCAGATCCGGATCGTCATCGCGGACGATCACGCTGTCGTGCGCAGCGGCCTGCATTCGATCCTCGAGATGGAGGGCGATCTCACCGTCGTCGCGGAAGCGAGCGACGGTCATCAGGCGCTCGCGCTCGCGCAGGAGATGCTGCCCGACATCGTGTTGATGGACATCAAGATGGGGGACTGGGACGGCGTGACCGCGACGCGGCGCATCCGTAACTCGGTGCCCTCGACCCGGGTCATCGTCCTTACGAACCACGATCAAGACGAGCTCGTGTTCAGCTCGATCCGGGCCGGAGCCTCGGGCTATCTGTTGAAGGAAGTCACCGCGGCCCAGCTCGCGAACGCGATCCGCACCGTCGCCGATGGGTTCTCGCTCATCTACCCGTCGATCGCCGCGCGGGTCCTCGATGAGTTCGGCCGGCTGCGCACGACACCGGTCGCGGGACCGGGCGGCGAAGAGGACGAGGGGTACCACGACCTGACCGGACGCGAGCGCGAAGTGCTGCAGCTCATCGCCCAGGGCCGCTCCAACAAAGAGATCGGCGGCGAGCTCAAGATCAGCGAGCGCACCGTGAAGACCCACGTGTCGAACATCTTCGGGAAGCTGGAGCTCACCGACCGGACCCAGGTCGCGCTCTATGCCCACAAGCGGGGATTGGCCGACGTCGAGTCCTGAATCCGGCGTTTGTCGATCCCGCGCACATGAGTTACGCCGCAGCACATCAATCTCCTACTAAATCCCGACCTAGTGAGGGATGGGCGTGCTTCCTGCGATTCGCGACAGTAACGGGGCCGTAAAGGCGGGCGAATAAGCCCTCCGAACGGCGCCCCGTTAAGCGGACGGTCGCGAGTAAGGGAGCAACCGCCAAGTTGGCTACGCGGATCCTCGTCGCGGACGATCACCTCGCTGTACGCGAGGGCGTCCGTGCGATGCTCGAGACGGAGCCCGACTTCGAGGTCGTTGGCGAGGCCGCAGACGGCTTCCAGGCGATCTCCAAGGCCATGGAGCTGCGTCCCGACCTCATCGTGCTCGACAACTCGATGCCCAAGATGACGGGCCTCGAGGTCGCGCGCAGCCTGCAAGTGGATCTCCCCGACACGCGCATCGTGTTCCTGACCCTCGACCCGGGTATCCGCGACGCCGCGCTGCGCAGTGGCGCCACCAGCGTCGTGCTCAAGGACGCACCGCCGCGCCAGCTGCTCGACGCGATCCGGCGCGCGGCCGGCCGCATCACCGCTCCCGTGATCGGCGCAGCGGCCGCACCCACGCGAGCGCTCTATGTCGCACCGGCGAAGGCGAAGGCCGAACGGACCGCCTTGATCATGCTGCCGGCGCTTACCCGCCGCCGCGTCATGGTCGGTGTCCTCCTCGCCGCGCTCCTGTTGCTCGTGACTGGCGTTGGGCTCGTCCTTCGGCCGAGCAGCACCATCGCGGCGATCGATACCCGCGGACAGCTCACCGTGTTCGACGGGACCGTGCAGCTGCGGCACGCCGGCGGCAGCTACGCGGCCGCACCGAACGGCGCGTTCATCGGCCAGGGCGACAGCGTCCGCACCGCGGCCGGTGGCCACGCCGCGCTGTCGTTCTTCGATCGCTCCGTCATCGTGTTCGAGCCGAATTCTGAAGTCACCATCGTCTCGCTGAACACGACGGATCGCGAGAACGTCAGCGTCGTGATGCAGCAGACCGACGGCAAGACCTGGCACGTCATCGACCACGCGCTGCCGGCCACCGCGAAGTACGAGGTCATCACCCCGACCGCGAGCGCGACGGTCCACGGCACCGCGTTCCAGGTCATCGTGACGGTGCTCGGCACCGAGATCCTCACGACCGACGGCGTCGTGACCGTGACCGGCGCCGGACAGACGGTGTCGGTGGCCGCCGGCCAGACCACGACCATCGCATCGCAGAAAGCCCCGACCGCGCCCCAGGCGATGCAGGTCGCCAAGCTCACATTCGACTTCGATCAATCGACGAGCGCGCTCATCGTGGACGGATCGGGCCGATCGGCCGGCGCACGCAACGGCGACGCGATCCGGTTCATCCCCGGGTCTTCCGTCGAACAGCGTGACGGCCGCGTGCTCGTCACGATCCCGGGGACCGATCCCGGGCGCTTCAACACGATCATCTCCGCGACCAGCGCCGCGACGACGGTCGGCGAGCGGGCCCAGCTCGTTTCGCCGGCAGGCAGCGTGGTCAGTTCAGTGAATGACATCCGGCCGGTGCAGGCCGGCGTCGCGAAGGGCGGCGTCATCCTCGAGGGCGTGACCGTCACGGCGATCAGCGACACGCAAGCGCTCTCGATCACCGCTCCGGTCACCGTGTTCCTGCCGTCCGCGCTGACCAGCACCGTCGCGCTGGCCGGTCCGGCCGGATCCCCAGGACCCGAAGGTCCGCCCGGCCCGCCTGGTCCTCCGGGCGCGAGCGGCGTTCCCGGCGCAAGCGGCACACCCGGCGCGACCGGGGCTGCCGGTCCCGCGGGCGGCGGCCCCGCCGGTCCACAGGGTCTTCTCGGCGCGAGCGGCACGCCCGGTGTCGATGGTCTTCCCGGCGCAACGGGCGCAGCAGGTGCGACAGGCGCGACC
>JALYKF010000072.1 GCA_030774905.1 Chloroflexota bacterium | reverse complement strand
AGCCGACGAACAGCAGCAAGGTCGACGAGCCGACCGCGGTGAGGATCGTCGTCATCAGCTCGTGCCGAACTGACGGTCGCCGGCGTCGCCGAGCCCGGGAACGATGTAGCCCTTCTCGTTGAGCCGTTCATCCAGCGCCGCCACGTGGATCGGGACGTCCGGGTGCGCTTCCCGCAGCGCGGCCACGCCTTCAGGCGCGGCGATGAGCCCGACGTATTTCACGGCGCGCGCTCCCCAACGCTTGAGGATCTCGATCGTCGCGACGGACGAGCCGCCGGTCGCGAGCATCGGATCGAGGACCAGGCAGACCTGCGCGGTCGCCGACGACGGGAGCTTGTTGTAGTACTCGATCGGCCGAAGGGTGTGCTCGTCGCGGAACAAGCCGATGTGCCAGACCTGGGCTTCCGGGATGAGCTGGAGCGCGGCCTCGACCATGCCGATGCCTGCTCGCAAGACAGGCACCAGGCCGACGGTCTGGGCCAAACGCACTCCTGTGTATGGCGCCAGCGGGGTCCGGACGTCCGTCGGCACCGTCCCAAGGTCGGCCGTGGCCTCGTAGAGGACGAGCATCGCGATCTCATGGACGAGCCGGCGGAACTCCGGCGGCGGCGTCCGCTCGTCGCGCAGGCGCGTCACCTTCTCCCGCACCAGCGGGTGGGTCGAGACGTGGAGCTGGTCGGTCAGGCTCGGGCCGGCTCGCGGGTGATGCCAGTGATCCCGGGCACCGGGAATCGGCGGGTGAGGTCGAGGACCTCGTCGGCGATCTGCTTTGCGATCGTCTCGTCCTTGGCGTCGCGCAGGGCGCGGGCGATGAGCGCGCCGATGCGCTCCATCTCCGCCTCTTTCATGCCGCGCGTCGTGATCGCCGGTGTCCCGATCCGGATCCCCGATGCCGTCCCTGGCTTCTGCGGGTCGTACGGGATGGTGTTCTTGTTCACGGTGATCCCGACGGCGTCGAGCAGCCGCTCCGCGGCTTTGCCGGTCAGGTTCATCGGCCGGACGTCGACCAGCATGAGGTGGTTGTCCGTGCCGCCAGACACCACGCGCAGCCCGGCCTTCGCGAGGGCGGCCGCGAGGGCCACCGCATTCGTGCGGATCTGCTTCGCGTACGTCTTGAACTCCGGTGTGGCGGCCTCCTTGAGCGCGACCGCCTTTCCGGCGATGACGTGCATGAGCGGTCCGCCCTGGGCGTACGGGAACACGGCCCTGTCTACGGCCTTCTGGTATTCCTGCGTGCACAGGATCATTCCCCCGCGCGGGCCGCGCAGCGTCTTATGCGTTGTCGTCGTGACGATCTGCGCGTGCGGGACCGGGTTCGGGTGCTCCCCCGCCGCGACGAGACCGGCGAAGTGGGCCATGTCGACCATCAGGAGCGCCCCGACGGAGTCGGCGATGGCCCGCATGCGCGCGAAGTCGAAGAACCGCGAGTACGCCGTCGCGCCGGCAACGATGAGCTTGGGTTGGTGCTCCTTCGCGAGCGCCTCGAGGGCCTCGTAGTCGATCGTCTCGTCGTCGCGCTTCACGCCGTACGGCACGAACTTGTAGAGCTGCGCCGAGAAGTTCACCGGCGAGCCATGCGTCAGGTGGCCGCCCTGATCGAGGGCCATGCCGAGCACGACGTCGCCGGGCTTGATGATCGCGGCGTAGGCGGCCATGTTCGCCTGCGCGCCCGCGTGCGGCTGCACGTTCGCATGCTCGGCGCCGAACAGCGCCTTCGCGCGCTCGATCGCGAGCGACTCGGCCACATCGACCCACTCGCAGCCCCCGTAGTAGCGGTGCCCCGGGTAGCCCTCGGCGTACTTGTTCGTCAGCACGCTCCCGACGGCGTCGAGCACCGCCTGGCTCGTGTAGTTCTCCGAGGCGATGAGCTCGATCTTCTCCACCTGACGCCGCCGCTCGTTCTCGATGGCCTGGTAGATCTCGGGGTCGACGCGTTCGATCTCGCTCATTTCACTCTCCAACCGTCTCGGTGTGTCGGCTTACCGGCAAAGCCGCTCCTCGCTCATGCTTTTGTCTTCACCTTCTCGAGGTCTTCGATCTGCTTGCGCCTGCGCTCGTGCCGGCCGCCCTGGACCTGCGCTCCGAGGTACGCGTCGACGACCGCCTTGGCGATCTCGATGCCGATGACACGCTCGCCGAGCGTCAGGAGGTTCACGTCCACGTGCTCGACCGCGTCGCGGGCCGACCATTCGTTCTCGACCACCGCCGCGCGAACGCCCGGGATCTTGCTGGCCGCGACGGCCGGACCGATGCCTGAGCCGCAGCAGAAGATGCCCCGCGTGTAGCGGCCGCTCGCGATCGCGCGTGCGATGGGCTCGACGATGAGCGGGTAGTCGTCTTCGGGATCGTTCTCCGGCGAGAGGTCATCGACCTCGAAGCCCTTGAGGCGCAGGTGGTGCGCGATCTGGTCGCGCAGGTCGACGCCGGCGTGGTCGGCGGCGATCGCGATCTTCACGAGTACGACGCCACGCCGAGCAACGCCTCTTCGATCTGCGCCTTGCTGATCGAGCCTTCCCGCAGAACCGTGAGCGGCTCCGTCGTGCAGTCGACGATGGTCGAGCTTTGCCCGACCGGCGATGGCCCGCCGTCGAGGATGATCCCGACACGACCGTCGAGCTGCTCGAGCACCTGCTGGGCTGTGGTCGACTCCGACTTGCCGGACCGGTTGGCGCTCGTGACCGGCAGACCGCCGCCACTGGCCGCGATGATCCGGCGCGCGACGTCGTTCGCCGGCACCCGGAACGCGATCGTCCCGCGACGCGGCGCGACCAGGACGATCGTCAGCGGTCCCGGCCAGAAACGCGCGGCTAGCGCGCGCGCCGCCGGCGTGACCATCGCGCTCGCCTCAAGGTTGCCCGGCTCGGACAGAAGGATCGGGATGCGTTTGTCCTTCGGGCGGTCCTTGGCCACGTACAGCTTGCGGATGTGGTCGTGCCCGGCGGCGAGGCCGTACACGGTGTCGGTGGGAAATGCGACGAGCTCCCCGTTCGCGAGCGCGGTCGCGGCCTCTTCCACCGCCCCTGGCGCATCGGCCGGAAGGAGGCGGGTCTTCACTAGAGGCAATCCTAGCGACGGGCGGGCTGTCGAGGGGCCGTGGCGTCCAGTGTCTTCACGAGCGACTTTGGCGCGATGGCCCGGTAGCTCTCCTCGACCCAGTCCCTGTACAGCTCGAGGTCGATCGGCTGCCCCTTCGCGATGCGCGCGGTGACCCACCCGGCCTTGCCGAGTCCGTAGCCGGTCGGCGTCACGCCATCGAGCGTGAGCGCGAGCTCGTGCGTCTCGGGCAGTTTCGCCGAGATCCCGAAGCCGCCGTCCGTGCTCGCACCGAGGAACACGAAGATCTTGCCTTTGACCTTGATCACCTGATCGCCCCACGGAAAGGCCTCGACCGCTTCGGGGAACGAGAGCGCATACGCGCGGATCGCGGCGAGCGCGGCCTTTGGCGCCGGCCGCGTCACCGGCGCATCCGCACGACGCGATCAAGACCGGCGAGATCCGGGAGCACATCGACCGCGCCCAACGTCCCGAGCAATCCCGCGATCGGCCGCGCTTGCGGCGGGTCACACTCGAAGAACGCGGCGCCGTCCGGTGCGAGCACGCGCGGCAGGTCCGCGATCGCATGGCGCACGAGCGCGAGCCCGTCCGGTCCGGCCGCTGTCGCGATCCGGGGCTCGAACGCGAGGGACGTGCGTTCGCCGACGAGCTCCTCGAGCGCGTCGTCGCGGAGGTATGGCAGGTTCGCCGCGACGACATCGACGCGCTCGCTGATGGGCGCGAGCAGGTCGCCCTGGCGGAAGTCGATGCGCGCACCATGCGCGGCGGCGTTCGCACGCGCGACGGCGAGCGCGGCCATCGACACGTCGGTCGCGATGACCCGCAGCCGCGGCGCGCGTACGGCGAGCGCGACAGCGATCGCTCCCGATCCGGTGCCGACGTCGACGACGGTGAGCGCGCGTTCGCCCGTGTGCGCGCGGACCGCATCGACGAGCACCTCGGTCTCCGGTCGGGGCACCAGGACACGCGGATCGACGGCGAACCGCAGGCCGTAGAACTCCTTGAAGCCGCGGAGGTACGCCACCGGCACACCGTCGGCGCGCTTCGCGAGCATCGCGTCGAAGTGCGCTACCTCGCCGGGTGCGAGCTCGATCTCGGGATGCGCGACGAGGGCCTCCTTCGGCAGGCCGAGCGCGTGTGCCAGCAGGACGTCGGCGTCGAGGGCGGGAGTCGGCGCGCCCGCGCGGCGCAGCGCGTCGGTGGCGCGAGCCCGGGCTTCGCCGCGGGTGGGCACGTTGGAAGTATCGTCGCGCGGTGCTCGGTCTTCGCGATGTCGAAGCAGCGCGGCTCATCGTGGACCGGTACCTACCGCGCGCGCCGATCGAGCGCTCGCCGTACCTCTCGCAGCTTCTCGGCGCTGAGATCCTCCTCAAGATCGAGACGTTCAAGCCGACCCGCACCTTCAAGGTGCGTGGCGCCCTCAACAAGATCGCGTCGCTGGACGACGAACACCGCGCGCGGGGAGTGGTCGCCGCCTCGGCCGGCAGCCACGCACAGGGCGTGTCGTACGCCGCGCACCGGCTTGGGGCGCCCGCCACCGTGATCATGCCCCGCGGCGTGTCGGAAACGATCGTCGGTGTCTGCCGCGCGTACGGAGCCGAGGTGAGGCTCGAAGGGGCGATGTACGACGACACGCTCGCCCTCGCGCACCAGATCGAGCGCGACCAGGGGAAGACCCTCGTCCATCCGTACGCGGACCCGCTGATCATCGCCGGCCAGGGGACGATCGGGCTCGAGATCCTCGACGACGTGCCCGATGTCGACACGGTGATCGTCCCCGTCGGCGGCGGCGGCCTCATCGCCGGCGTCGCGCTCGCGTTGAAGGAACGGCGGCCGGCGGTCCGCATCATCGGCGTCGAGCCAGAAGGCGCCGATGCCGTCCGGCGGTCCCGGGAGGCCGGCTATCCGGTGATCGTCGACCATCCGCACAGCGTTGCAGACAAGCTCGTCGCCAAGGGCACGGAGCAGCTGAACGTCGATCTCATCCGTACGTACGTCGACGAGATCGTGACGGTGACCGACGACGCTCTCGAATCGGCGACGTACGACTACCTCGAGCGGCTGTCCCTGCTCGTCGAGCCCTCCGGTGCGGCCACCCTCGCCGCCGTGCGGTCCGGCGCGGTACGGGCGACGGGTCGAACCGTCCTCGTCGTCAGCGGCGGCAATGCCGACACCCGGGTCCTAGCGCGGATCCTCGCCGAGCGCGCCACCAAGGCCGCGCTCGCGTGAGCACCGCCAAGCTCGGTCTCCGCATCGAGACGACGAAGACGGCGGAGACGCTGGACATCACCCTGCGCGTTGCCGAGAAGGTCAAAGCGTCGAGGGTGCGAGACGGCATCTGCGTCGTGACCGTTGCCCACACGACCGCGGGCATCTTCATCAACGAGAACGCCGACCCGGACGTACAGCGCGACCTGCTGACCACGCTCGCGCGGCTCGTCCCTGACCAAGGCGACTACCGGCATGCCGAGGGCAACGGCCCGGCCCACATCAAGTCGGTGCTCGTGGGCCGTGACGTCACGATCGCCGTGACGGACGGCGGCCTCGATCTCGGCCGCTGGCAGGGCATCTACTTCGCCGAGTTCGACGGGCCACGGACCCGGAGCGTGGCGGTCACCGTGATCGGCGACCGCGCATAAACTCGGACCCTCTGGGAGGACCGACCATCTCGACCGTCACCCTGCCTCGCACGATGACCGTCACCGAGACGGATGCCGCGCGCGCGCTGCGCACGGCGCTGTCCCGCGGCGGCGAGTGGGCCGAGCTCTTCTGGGAGCGGCACACCGTGGTCACGCTCACCCTGGACGACAACAAGCTCGAGGACGCGATCACAGGTGTGGACCAGGGCGCCGGGATCCGCGTCACATCTGGCGACCGCGGTGTCTACGCGAACGGCAACGTGAACGACGGCGACGATCTGCTCGCGATCGCCGGCCGAGCGGCCGCGGCGATCGCCGACGACGGCGGAGTGCGCGAGGTCACCGCCGTCTCCGCCGACGTGCTCCCCCGCCCCTCTGCCGTCCGCATCGATCCGCGCACGGTGCCGATCGAGCGGAAGGTCGCGCTCATGAAGCTCGCGAACGAGCGCGCCCGGGCAGCCGACGCGCGCGTGCATCAGGTCACGGTGCTGTATCGCGAGAGCGTGCAGGACGTCGTCGTCGCCAACAGCGACGGCCGCTTCCGCACGGACTCGCGCACGCGCCTCGTGTTCGGCGTCCTCGTGACGGCGAAGCAGGGCGAGGTGCTCGAGTCCGGCTACAAGGCGAAGGCAGGCACCGAGGGCTTCGAGATGCTTACGGAGGAGGCCGTCCTCGAGACCACGGACACGGCCGCGCGCCTCGCGGTGCAGAACGTCGCGGCCGAGCCCGCGCCCGCGGGGACGTACACGGTCGTGCTCGCGAGCGACGCCGGCGGCACCCTCATTCACGAATCCGTGGGCCATGGCCTCGAGGCGGACCTCAACGTCAAGGGCATGTCGGTGTATTCGGGGAGGCTTGGGCAGAAGGTCGCGAGCGAGCTCATCACGGTCCTCGACGACGGCACCGACCCGGGCAAGCGCGGGACGCAGGCCATGGACGACGAAGGCACCCAGACGCACCGGACCGTGCTCATCGAGAACGGGATCCTCAAGACGTATCTCAGCGACCAGAAGCACGCCCGGAAGCTCGGGATCCCCGAGAGCGGCAACGGGCGGCGCGAATCGTTCCGCCACCTGCCGATCTGCCGAATGACGACGACGATGATCGCGCCCGGCACGAGCGACCCGGCGGCCATCCTCGCATCGGTCAGGGACGGCATCTTCGTGAAGGGCATGGGCGGTGGGCAGGTGGACGTCGTCAGCGGCAACTTCGCCTTCGAGATCACCGAGTGCTACCGCATCCGCGACGGGAAGCAGGCCGAGCCGCTGCGCGGGGCGACGCTTGTCGGACAGGGGCCGAAGCTGATGAGCGAGATCGACATGGTCGGCTCAGACCTCGGCTACTCGGTCGGCACGTGCGGCAAGGATGGGCAGGGCGCTCCGGTCGCCGACGCGCAGCCGACGCTCCGGATCCCGAGCGTCGTCGTCGGTGGCAAGGTGAAGATGGCGGAAACATCATGAGCGAGGAGCGGCTGTGCCGCGACGAGCGAATCCCACCAGCCCTGAGCAATCAGCCAAGCCTTGAGGCGAGCAGCCGAAAGGCTGAGCTGATCAGATGACCGAGAAGCTGGCCAACGAGGCCGTCGTCGACCGCGCGATCGCGTCGATCAAGGCGCTGCGCGTCGATGGCGGCGAGGTGTTCCTCCGTGACGGCCAGTCCACGTCCATCGAGGTGCGCGACGGTGAGATCGAGAACGCCATCACCCGCGGCGAGCGCGGCATCGGCGTACGCATCCTCCGCGGCGGGCACGTTGGGTTCGCGTACTCGAGCGACCTGTCCCCGGACGGCATCGAGCTCTGCGTCGATGCGGCCCGCGACATCGCGGCGGTCACGGAGCCGGATCCCGACGTGTCCATCGCGACGCGCAGGATCGAGAGCCCCGACCTGCGGCTCTACGAGCCGGGGATCGATGACCGCTCCATCGCGGAGCGCACCGAGGTCGCGCTCGCGGTGGAGCGAGCGGCGAAGAAGGTCGATCCGCGGATCAGCGGCTTCCGCAAGACGACGTATGGCGACGGCACGATGACCACGATCGTCGCGACGACCGCGGACGT
Organism: Chloroflexota bacterium; assembly: GCA_030774905.1. The sequence continues at coordinate 20,995 of JALYKF010000072.1, read as the reverse complement.
CCGCGGCACGTACCGCGAGACGTACTTCAGCGTGGGCACGTCCGCGGTGGCCACCGAGGGCGAGGACCGGCAGATCGGCTATCACGGCGCCGCGAAGCGACAGTTCTCCGGCGTCGATGCGGAAGGTGTCGGCCGGCGATCCGCCGAGCTCGCGGTCGGCAAGCTCGGGGCGCGGGCCTTCAAGACCCAGACCCTCCCGATCGTGCTCGACCCGTACATGGGCATGTCGCTGCTCGGCGCGCTCGTGCCGCTCTTCTCGGCGGATTCGGTGATCAAGGGGAAGAGCCTGTTCGCCGGGAAGGTCGGCGAGGCCGTCGCGAGCGAGCAGGTCACGATCGTGGACGACGCCCGCACCCCCGGCGCCCTCCGTAGCGCGCCCTTCGACGGCGAAGGGGTCGCGACGACCACGCGCACGCTCGTGGACAAAGGCGTCCTGCGGGGCTACCTCTCCTCGCTCAAGACCTCCAAGAAGCTGGACCAGGAGCCGACCGGCAACGCGCGCCGCGGGTCATACGCGTCGCCGAGTCGGATCGGCGCGGCGAACTTCCACCTCGCCGCGGGTCCGACCGATCCCGACTCGCTCGTCGGCGGCCTCGACCGCTCGCTGCGGATCACATCGCTCCTCAATCTCCACACGATCGATCCGATCTCCGGAGAGTTCTCGCTCGGTGCGACCGGCGACTACCTGGAGAACGGCGAGCGGCAGTATCCGGTGCAGGGGATCACCATCGCGGGCAACCTCACGACCCTGCTGTCCTCGATCACCGGCGTCGCGAACGACCTGATCTTCGGATCGTCGGGCCTCGGGAGTCCGACCTTCGTCATCTCGGCGCTGTCCATCGGCGGCGCCTGAGCTGACGAAGCTCCTCCGGGACATCGGCCCGCTGCGCTTCGGCGCCGGTCGCGAATGCACGTTCCCCGCGGCGCTCGCCGACGCGACCAAGACCGAGTACGACTGGCTCATGGGCGCATCTGGCGCCGCCTTCGACGTCACGGTCGATCTCGAGGGCTTCGACCCGCTCGCGGCGACCCCACGCGATCCGGAGACGCGCGCGCTCGCGGCGCGAGCCGCCGGCGTGAAGCTCGACGATGTCCCGCCGCCGTACGACCTGGACCTTCGTGCGCTCGTGGGCTCCCGCATCCGCGAGGCGATCGACGACACGCTTCCGCCGCTGATCCGCGGCGCCGTCGGCCCCCCTGAGTACGGGCTCGTGGTCGGGTACACCGACGCCGACCGGTTCCTCGTGCGGACCTTCTTCGACAAGACCGACAAGCCAAGTGAGATCGGCTGGGAGGACTTCATCGACGACGAGCATGGCGGACCGGTCTTCCTGGACCGGACGGCCGCGGTCGACCGCGCACAGGTCGCGAAGGATGGCCTGGACACCGCGATCGCCCGCGCGCCGGGATCCGAGACCGCGCTCGCCGAGTGGTCAGGCGCGCTGCGCGACGGCACACGCTGGAGCGACACCAAGCACGCCGGCACCGCCGCGTTCGCCGAGCACGCGATGCGCGGCGTGCTCGCGGACAAGCGCCGTGCGGCGGCGCGCTTCCTTCGCGGCCTCCGATCGCTCTTCGCGACGCCGGGCGGCGACCTGCTCCGCGCCGCTGAGTCGTACGGGTATGTGGTCGAGGCGCTCGAGAAGCTCGGCACGAAGCCGTTCGACGCATCGGTGGCGATGCGCTTCCTCGATCCGGGCCACCGGCGCGGGATCGCCAAAGCCCTCGAAGCCGTGCTCGGCCATGAGAAGGAAGCCCACGATGCGCTGCGCGCCGCACGTGCGACCATCCGCTAGAACGTGACCGACCAGTTTGCGGCGGTGATCCTCGGCCTGGTCCAGGGGCTGACCGAGTTCCTCCCCGTCAGCTCGACGGCGCACCTCATCCTCGTTTCGAACGCCCTCAAGCTGGACCCGGAGAAGTTCGGGTTGAGCTTCGACGTGGCGCTCCACCTGGGCACGGCCCTCGCGGTCCTCCTGTATTTCGCGGGTACGTGGATCGGCCTCGTCGGTGACGTGCTCCACGGTCGCTGGCGGCTGCCGCTCGTCGTCGTCGTCGGCACCATCCCCGCGGCCCTCGCGGGCGTGCTCTTCGAATCGGCGGTCTCGACGACCCTCCGCGGCATGGTGTTCATCGTGATCGGGCTCCTCGTCGGATCAGCGATCTTCCTCCTCGCCGAGCGACTGGGCTCGCGGATGCGCCACCTCGATCGCGTGACCGTGGGTGATGCGCTGATCATCGGCGCGGCGCAGGCGATCGCCCTCGTGCCGGGCATCTCGCGGTCCGGCATCACGATCTCCGCGGGCCTGTTCCGGGGTCTGGAGCGCGCCGACGCGACGCGCCTCGCGTTCCTTCTCGCGACGCCAGTCATTCTCGGTGCCGGGGTCAAGACGCTCCTCGATGCGCGCAAGCTCGCCGGCCTCACAGCCCAGCTCGACGTGGTGGCGCTCGGCTTCGTTGTGTCCTTCGTGTCGGGGCTTGCGGCCGTCGCCTTCATGGTCCGGTACCTGCGCGCGCACTCGCTCAACATCTTCGTCGCGTACCGGGTACTGCTGGCTATCGTCATCATCGCCGCGCTCGCGCTCGGCGTGGTGAGCTAGCGGTGGATCTCGGCCTGCGCGGCAAGCGCGTCCTCGTCGCTGCCGCGAGCAAGGGCCTCGGCCGCGCGATCGCCGCCGAGTTCGTCCGCGAAGGTGCGCGAGTGGCGGTGTGCTCGCGCGAGCGCGAGCGGATCGAACAGGTGGCGCGCGACATCGGCGCCGAGTACGCCGTGGCGGCCGACGTCAGCACCGAGGCCGGCTGCGCCGCATTCGTCGAGGGAGCAGCGCAGGCCCTGGGCGGGATCGACGTGCTCATCGTGAACGCCGGCGGACCGAAGCCCGGGAAATTCGTGGACCTCGACGACGCCGCCTGGCAGCAGGCGTTCGAGCTCACGCTGCTATCGGCCATCCGGCTGACTCGCCTGGCCGTCCCGGAGCTCCGACGCTCGAAGGGATCGATCGTCTTCTCGACGTCGACCTCCGTCCGCCAACCGGGATCGCCGGCCTACGGGACGCTGATGCTCTCGAATGGCCTCCGCGCCGCGGTCCATGGGCTGTTGAAGACCCTCTCGACCGAGCTCGCGGCGGACGGCATCCGGGTGAACGCGATCCAGCCCGGCCGGATCTCGACCGAGCGCATCGCCGAGCTGGATGCCGACACCGCGAAGCGCGAGGGGATCCCGATCGAGAAGGTGCAGGAGCGCTTCGAGAAAGGCGCGATCCCCCTCGGCCGCTACGGCACGCCTGAGGAGTTCGCCGCGGCCGCGGTGTTCCTCGCGTCGCCGCGCGCGTCGTACATCACCGGAGTCAGCCTGCAGGTCGACGGCGGCATGCTCACGAGCATGTGGTGATCGTCACCGACCGCTTGCGGCCGGAGACGTTCCGGCTCCCCGTCGAGAAGATCCGGGCCGGCTACAAGAGCGACATCTATTTCGCGCGCACGAAGCTCATCCTCGAGCAGGACGGCCGGCGCGACCGGGTCACGATGCAGGTGTTCCAGAAGCATCCGGGCGCGGTCATCGTGGGGACCGACCACACGCTCGCGATCCTGCAGGCAGGCACCGGGCGGTACCGCGATCGAGCCCGCAGCGACGCGCTCTTCGCGCGATACCTCGAGGCTGAGCGCCGCGCATACGCGCATTGGGCGTCGCTGCCGGCATCCGGCGGCTGGGAGGCGTACGCGCCGCTCGCCCGCGTGGCGTTCGACATCTCCTACGAGCTGGCCGCGCTGTGGGAGCCCGGCTGGCGCGACCTGCAGGTGCGCTCTCTGTTCGACGGCGAGACCGCCGAGCCGGGCGAGCCGGTGATGCACATCGAGGGTGAGTACGGCTCATTTGCCCATCTCGAGACCCTCTACCTGGGCGCGCTCGCCGACGGCTCGCGCGTAGCGACCAACACGCGCGATGTGGTGGGCGCCGCGAACGGGAAGCCCGTGATCATGTTCGGCGCGCGGCACCAGGCCCACGAGGCGCAAGCCGGGGCCGGCTACGCGGCGTACGTCGGCGGCGCCACCGCGGTGTCGACGGACGAGCAGGGCGAATGGTGGGGCTCGACCGGACTCGGCACGGTGCCGCACGCCCTTATCGCGGTCTACGGCGGCGACACCACGGTCGCGACATTGAAGTTCGACGAGCACATCAACCGGACGACCGAGCGGATCGGGCACCTCACCGCGCCGGGCACCCCGGAAGGACACGTGAACGTGACGAGCCTCGTCGACTTCCGGAACGACGTCGTGAACACATCGCTGGGCGTCGCGCACGCCCTCGGGCAGCGCCTCTGGGGCGTGCGGGTCGATACGAGCGAATCGCTGATCGACCAGTCGATCCTGCGCGAGATCGAACGGAACGATGGGATGGCCGAACGTGAGATCCGCGGCGTGACGCCGCGCCTCATCGAGGTCCTGCGCGCGGCGCTGGACGCGGCGGGCTACGGGCACGTGCGCATCGTGGCGTCCGGTGGCTTCGACGCCGAGAAGATCGCGCGGTTCGAGCGGCTTGGGGTTCCCGTCGACGTGTACGGCGTCGGATCCGCGCTCGTGCACGGCACCGGATTCGATCACACGGCCGACATCGTGCGGCTCGACGGTCGCGAGGTCGCCAAGGTCGGCCGCGCCTATCGGGACAACCCGCGACTGCAGAGGGTCGACTGGAGGGCGCTCGTCGGCGAGCGCGTATGGGCACAGGCGACCTCCTGATCCTCATCGCCGGTCTCGGCATCGCGGGCTTCGCGAAGGGCACGACCGGCATGGGGCTGCCGCTCGTCGCGACACCCATCCTGGCCGGCGTGTTCGGTCCCAGGGCGGCGGTCGTCATCGTGACCATCCCGATCTTCGCGGCGAACTCGATCCTGCTGCTTCAGGGCTGGCGGCGCCTCGACATCCTCCGCGGGATCGCGCCGATCATCGTCGCCAGCGCCGCCGGCACGGTCATCGGCGTGAACCTGCTCGCGCTCCTGGATCAGCGCACGTTCGCGATCCTCATCAGCCTGATCGTCGTCGTCTTCCTCCTGCGCGGCGAGCGCCTGGTCGGCGACGATCCGGGCGCGCGCCGAGCGCAGCTCCTCGGTCCGGTCGTCGGGTTCGTCGGTGGCGTACTCCAGGGCACGACGTCGATCGCGAGCCCGCTCATCGGATCGTTCTTCCACGCGCGAAAGATGGACCGCGAGGCGTATGTCATCGTGCTCGCCGCGATCTTCGAGCTCAACGCCGCGATCCAGCTGGTCGGGTACGCGCTGCTCGGTCTCTACACACCGGACATCGTCGCGATCGGTCTCATCGGCCTCGTGCCGACGCTGCTCGCGCTGATGGTCGGGATCTACTTCCGGGGCCGGCTGGATCAGGCCCGATTCCGTCAGCTGATCGTGGTGCTGCTCGTGCTGAGCGTCGCGAACCTCCTCTGGCGGACCTTCGGGCCCTAGCATCACCGCGGGCTGCGGCCGCGTCCGCCAGGCCCCGAGGTAGAGGTGGAGGTCGTGCCGGGCGTCCACGCACTTCGCGTGATCGGCGCGAAGGCGCATCTCATCGTCGAGAACGAGCTCACGCTCATCGACGCCGGCCATCGCGGCTCCGGCCGTCTGGTGCAGCGGTACCTCGCGCGCATCGGCCGGTCGCCGCGCGACATCACGCGGATCATCTGCACCCATGGCCACCCCGACCACATCGGCGGTGTCGCCGAGATCGCCGCGGCGTCGGGTGCGGTCATCTACATCCATCCGTCCGACGCGGCACGCTTGCGGACCGGCCTGCGGGACGTGATCGCGAATCCGGTGCCAGGTCAGCTGCTCGCGTTCCTGACCCGTCCGCTACGAGATCCGAAGCCGCTGCTGCAGGGAGACGTCATCCCTGCGCTCGGTGGGCTCCACGTCGTCCACACGCCTGGGCACACGCCTGGGAGCGTGTGCCTCTACGCGCCGGCGCTGCGACTCCTGTTCAGCGGCGACGTGCTCCAGTCTCGGCAGGGCCGGCTCACGCGGCCGCACCAGGTGTTCAGCGACGACCTCTCGGAGGCCCGGCGCTCGGTCGCGCGGCTCGCCGAGCTCGATGTCGACACGATCTGCTTCGCGCATTACCCGCCACTGCGCGGCGGCGCGCGCGACGCGTTGCGAGATCTAGCGGAGGTGTGGGCGTGAACACGCTGAACGACATCCTCGACGTGTCGGCCGCGCGGTTCGGCAACAAGCCGGCGCTCATCATCCGGCCGGGCTTTCGCACCCGCGTCTGGACGTATCGCGATCTGGCGGAGCTCGTGCCGCGCGTCGCGCGGTACCTCGCGGACTCCGGCATCTCACGCGGCGATCGCGTCGTCATCTGGGGCGTGAACCGGCCGGAGTACGGGATCGGATTCCTCGCGGCGCTCCGCATCGGTGCCGTGCTCGTCCCGCTCGACGTGAATTCGTTGCCGGAGTTCGCGCAGAAGATCGTCTCGCGCACACGAGCCAACGCGGCGATCGTCTCGGCGCAGACCCGCGCGCGCGCTGCGACGCTGGGGATCCTGCTGCACGACATGGAGAAGCTGCCCGAGCTCGCGGCCGGGCGGGTCCCCCTGCCCGCGGCCGACCTGTCAGGAGACGATCTCGCGGAGGTCGTCTTCACGTCGGGAACGACTGGCGACCCGAAGGGCGCCATGCTCACCCACCGGAACGTGCTGTCGAACGCCGAGGCGGCGCGGGAGATCTTCCCGATCGGGCCAAAGCAGCGGCTCCTGTCCTTCATCCCGCTCTCGCACATGTTCGAGCAGCTCGCCGGCTTCTGGACGCTCCTGCTCACCGGTGCATCGGTCGTCTATCCCACCAGCCGTCAACCTGCGGTCATCCGCCGCACCTTCAAAGAGCGTCGCGTCTCGATGATCCTCATCACCCCCGCGGCGGTCCGATCGATCCTGCTCGGGATCCAGCGGTCGGCCGAGGCGCAGGGGAAGGCCGAGCTTTTCGAGAAGCTGCGTCGGGTCGCGAAGCGGCTCCCGATGGGCCTCCGCCGCATCCTCTTTGTGAGCGTGCACCGCCAGTTCGGCGGACGGTTCCGCTACATCGTCTCGGGCGGCGCGGCGCTCGATCCGGCCCTCGGCGAGGCGTGGCGCGATCTCGGTGTCGACGTCCTCCAGGGCTATGGCACGACCGAGTGCGCGCCGGCGGTGACGTTCAACCGCCTGGATCGCAACCGGCTCGGCTCCGTGGGCGTGCCGCTGCCCGGCGTCGAGGTGCGAGTGGCTGCGGACGGTGAGGTCCTCGTGCATGGGCCGAACGTATTCGCGGGGTACTGGGAGAACGAGGAGGCCACGCGCAGCGTGCTCGACGATGCCGGTTGGTACCACACCGGCGATCTCGGAGAGATCGACGCCGACGGGTTCCTGTGGCTGCGTGGCCGGAAGAAGGACATGATCGTCCTGGCCGACGGCCTGAAGGTCTACCCCGAGGACATCGAGGACGTGCTCGCCGCCGATCCGCGGGTCCAGGCGGCGTCTTCACCGGTGCGGCCGGTCATCGCCACCGTCGTCGGCCTAGAACCGCAGGGTGAGGCCATGCACGTGCACGCCGTGTTCCTCCTCACCGACAAGACAACGGTCGAGGCGATCGTCCGCGATACGAACACGAAGCTCTCGGGCAGCCAGCAGATCCGGGGATGGACGATGTGGCCCGATGACGACTTTCCGACGACGCCGACCCAGAAGGTGAAGAAGCGGTATGTCATCGATCGGCTCCTCGAGCTGCAGCGCGGCGACCGCGCCGCCGAGCTCGTCGTAGCGTCCGGCGCCGAGCGGATCCTGACGGAGGTCGAGGCGCTCGTCGCGCAAGCCGCGAACGTCCCTGCCGCGATCGTGCGCCCGGAGGCGCAGCTCTCGGCGGATCTCGGAATGGATTCGCTCGCGCGCGTCGATCTCCTCGGCGTCATCGAGGAGGAGCTCGGTGCATACATCGACGACGCGGCGCTCGCACCGAGCGCGACCGTCGCCGATCTTGAGCGTCTCGTCCGCGACGCGCGCGACGCGAAGCGCGAGACCGGGATCTTCGGCTGGCCGCTGAACCCGGTCGTGCGCTCGTTCGGGATCCTGCTGCAAGAGGTGTTCGTGTGGCCGCTGGTCACGCTCTTCTATCGCGTGCGCGTCACCGGTCGCGAGAAGCTCGGGAGCCTGCGCGGGCCGGTCCTCTTCGCGCCGAACCACTGCCTGCACTGGGACAACGGGATCATCCTCACCTCGATCCCGCTCGGCTGGCGGTGGAAGCTCGCGATCGCCGCCGCGGCCGACGACGTCTTCGGGAACAAGCTGAATGGATTCTTCTCGGCGGTGCTCGCGGATGCGTTCCCGCTCGCGCGGGAGGGCGCGATCAGGCGGAGCCTGGAGCTGCTCGGGGCCCGGCTGGACCGGAACTTCTCGGTGCTCATCTACCCCGAGGGCAAGCTCACGGTCGGCGGCCCGACCCAGCCGTTCAAGTCGGGTACGGGACTCATCGCCGTCCAGGGTGGCACACCGGTCGTGCCGATGAAGCTCAAGATCAAGACGATGTCGATCCTCGACCGGAAGGGCTGGCCCCTGCGCGGCAGTGTCGAGGTCGTGTTCGGCGATCCGATCACATTCGCGAGCGACGCCGATCCGAACGACGCGACGCGCCGGCTCGAGCAGGCGGTGGCCGCGCTTTAACGCGCCTCGGGGGTGCGCGCGGCGGGTGGCCCGAGCAGCGAACGCCCGAGCCACAGGCCCCAGAACGGCTGCAGCAGGAACGCCATCTCGAGCAGCAGGATTCCACTGTCGGTGGCGTCGTTCGTCGGGCCTTCGATCGTCGGCGACGGCAGGCCGCCCACGCCGAACAGGACGTTCGCGAAGAACCACAGGCCGCCGATGACGGCGCCGAACACGAGCGGCCGCCGCGGCAGCTCCGTCTCCATGATCGCGATGCCCTCGGCCATGAGCATCCAGACGCCGATCGCGCCGAGGACCGGGTAGTAGGACACCGTCTCCTGCTCGAAGGTGATCCGGCCGGTGGCCGTCGCGACCTCGATGAACACCGCGGCCGCGGCGCCGACGATGCCGAACGCGAACACCGCGGCGCTGACGATGTTCGCGTGCTCGCGGGAGGCCCGGTAGAAGAAGTACGCGAGCAGGATGAAGGTGAGGGCCCACAGCACGCCCGCGGCGTTGTTGACGAGCCCGATGGCCCCGTTCGCTTTCGGATCGCCCCCCGAGCTCATGAGCTGCACGAGCTGGGTCACCGAGTTCGCGTACGCCGCGTACGCGGCCCAGCGCAGATTCACGCCGAGCGGCGGCGCACGATCGCCCGGGCCTGCACGGCGGGACGCTTCATCGCGACCGTCTGATACGCGTACTGCACCCCGCGTTTCGTCGTCGCCGCGGCGTGCTCGCCGGTGGCCGCGAGCACGACGATGTTCAAGCGGCTCCCCTGGCTCACCAGCGCGTTCGCGTCGGCGATCGCCGCTTCCGCGACCTCCGACGCGGCGGCGCCGCGCGCGAGCCGGTCGACCGCGGTCTTGGTCGTGACGTTGCGCATCGCGAGCTCTCCGAATCCGGTGCACGCCGCTGCGCCGTGGCGCGAATCCGAGTAGTGGCCGGCTCCGATGATCGGGGAATCGCCGACGCGGCCGGGATACTTGAACCCCCACCCGCTCGTCGTGACCGCCGACGCGACGTTGCCGCGTGCGTCGATCGCGATGAAGTTCACGGTGCCGAGCTCCTGCACCGACTCCCGCACCACCGGCGCGAGCGCCCGCAGCGCCGCGATGGACGCGGGCGTCTGCTTCGCTCGCCGCAGCCGGGCGATCCACGTGTCGCGGGACGCCGGAGTGAGCAGATCCCCTTCCTCGGCGCCGATCTCGCGCGCGAACCGCGCTGCGCCGGCGCCGACGAGCATCACGTGCGGCAGCTGCTCCATCACCGCGCGGGCGATCGTGATCGGATGCAGGAATCCGGTGAGCGCGGCGACCGACCCCGCAAGGTGCGTCGTGCCATCGACGATGGAGGCGTCGAGCTCGACGACGCCGAGCACGTTCGGCAGTCCGCCGTACCCGACCGTGTCGTCGTTCGGGTCCGCTTCGACGATCCGGCTGCACGCCTCGACCGCATCGAGCGCGCTGCCGCCCTTCGCGAGGATGCGGATGCCGGTCGGGAGCGCGCCGCGGCCGTTCCCGCTGGACACGATGGTCGGCACCGTCTTCTTGGAGGTGCGCGCGATCGTGGCCGGCACGGCGGTAACCCTAGGGCAGCGGAGCGCTAGCCTCTCGGCGACGCATGGCCACACCCGAGACGCGCTACGCACGATCCGGTGACGACCACATCGCGTACCAGACCGTCGGCGATGGGCCGCGCGACATCGTGTTCATGTCCGCATGGTTCAGCCACGTCGACGGGCGGTGGGAGGAGCCGCGCTTCGCGGCGATGCTCCGCCGCCTCGCCACAATGGGTCGCCTCATCGTGTTCGACAAGCGGGGCTCGGGCGCATCCGATCCGCTGCAGGTGGCCGATCCGACGTGGGAGGACTGGGCCGACGACATCCGCACGGTGATGGATGCGGCAGGCTCGGAGCGCGCCACGATCGTCGGCGTCGGCGACAGTGGCCCGCTCGCGTGCCTCTTCGCCGCCACGCAGCCGCAGCGCACAGCGTCGTTGGTGCTGGTGAACACCGGCGCCAGGCTCACGCGCACGGCCGACTACCCGATGGGACTCAGCGATGCGGATGTGGACGCGTTCCTCGTGCGGACCAAGGAGACCTGGGGGACCGGCGGCGTCGCCGACGTCTTCAGTCCGTCGGTCGCCAACGACGAGCGCTACAAGCAGTGGTGGGCGCGGTACCAGCGGATGAGCGCGAGCCCCGGACGGAGCACCGCGATGGCGAAGCTCGTCTTCGGAGTGGACGTGCGGCACGTGCTCTCGACCATCCACGTGCCGACCCTCATCCTCCATCGCAGAGGGTTCCGCTTCTTCCCCGTGGAGCTCGGCCGCTATCTCGCGCAGCACATCGCCGGTGCGAAGCTCGTCGAGCTCGAGGGGGCCGACGGCTTCGCGTACCTCGGGGACACCGACGCGCTCCTCAACGAGATCGAGGAATTCGTGACCGGCACCCGGCGCGCGCAGGACGTCGACCGCGTGCTCGCGACGGTGCTCCTCACGGACATGGTCGGCTCGACGGACAAGGCGGCGCAGCTCGGCGACCGCCGGTGGCGCGAGGTGCTCGACACCCACGACGAGATCGTCCGCGCGCAGCTCGAGACGTTCCGGGGCCGGCTGCATCGCGCCACCGGTGACGGCGTGCTCGCGACCTTCGACGGGCCGGCCCGCGGCATCCGCTGCGCACTGGCGATACGCGATCGTCTACGCGACGCCGGCATCGACATCCGCACGGGACTGCACGCCGGCGAGATCGAGCTGCGTGGTGACGAGATCGGCGGGATCGCGGTGCACATCGCCGCGCGCATCGAGGCGGAGGCGGCGACCGGCGAGATCCTCTGCTCCAGCACGGTGAAGGAGCTGGTTACCGGCTCCGACCTGGCATTCGCTGATCGGGGCCGCAAGCAGCTCAAGGGTGTCCCGGGGGACTGGCAGCTGTACGGCGTGACGTAGCGTCCTCCTCGGCGAGCTTTCGCCGCAGCACCTTTCCGATGAGCGTCTTGGGCAGCGCGTCGCGGAACTCGACGGCCCGTGGCACCTTGAACGGCGCGAGCTGCTCGCGGCAGAACGCGATGAGCTCTTCGGCCGTCGCGGTCTGGCCGGGCTTGAGCACGACGAACGCCTTCACCTCTTCACCCTTGATCGGGTGCGGGACGCCTATCGCCGCGCCCTCGAGCACGGCGGGATGCTTCGCGAGGGCCTCTTCGACCTCGCGCGGGTACACGTTGTATCCGGATACGATGATCATCTCCTTCTTCCGGTCGACGATGGCGACGTAGCCGTCGGCGGCGATGGTGGCGATGTCGCCGGTGTGCAGCCAGCCGTCGCGCAGCGTCTGGGCCGTCTCCTCGGGCTGGTTGTAGTAGCCGTCCATCAGCTGCGGCCCGCGAATGAGCAGCTCGCCGGCCTCGCCCGGCGCGACGTCTCGGTCGCCGGTCTCGAGATCGACCAGGCGCGTCTCCGTGTCGGGGAACGTCAGGCCGATCGTGCCGACGCGATTCTTCGCGGTATCGAACACCGGATTGCAGTGCGTGACCGGCGAGGCTTCGGTCAAGCCGTACCCCTCGACGAGGTTCGCGCCGGTGAGCTCGCGGAACTTTCGCGCCGTCTCCATGAGCAGCGGCGCCGAGCCGGAGATGCAGGCGGTGATCGAGCGGAGGTCGTACTTCTGCGCGAGCGGCGAGTTGTTGATGGCGTTGTAGATGCGCGGCGCCCCGTGGAACAGCTTCGGCTTGTGGCGCTGGATGTCCTTCATGACGTGCTCGAGGTCGAGCTGCGGCTCGAGGATGATCGCGCCACCCGAGAGGACAGCGAAGTTCATGACCGTGGTCAGGCCGTAGACGTGGAACAGCGGCATGACGCCCATGACGGCGTCGTTGCCGTTCCGCATCGCCTTGCCGAACCACGCGGCGCACTGGAGCGTGTTCGCGACCAACGCCCGGTGCGAGAGCATCGCGCCCTTGGACGTTCCCGTCGTGCCGCCGGTGTACTGGAGCACGGCGATGTCATCCGGCCGCGCCGGCGCGGCGGAGTCGTCGCCGCCGAGCGAAAGCACCTTGGTGAAGGCGATCGCACCCGGATCGCCCGCGAACGGCACCCGATGCCCGTCCTTCTTCTCCTTCGCCAGCGTGAAGAGGGTGCGGAGGAGGGGTGGCATCTCCTCCTTGATGTTCGTCACGATGACGTTGCGGATCTTCGTGCCCTCCCGCGCGGCCTTGACGACGGGGTAGCCGCGGGACAGCACCACGATCGTCTCGGCGCCCGAGTCCGCAAGCTGCTCGCGCAGCTCGGGCGGCGTGTACAGCGGATTGCACGGCACGACGACCGCGCCGATGCGCAGGGCGCCGAAGAACGCGATGAGGAACTGTGGGCAGTTCGGCAGATCGATCGCGACCTTATCCCCCGGCTTCACGCCCAGCGATCGGAGGCCCGCCGAGAACCGCTTCGCGTCCTTCAGGAGCGTCGCGTAGGACTTCTTCGCGTTGAAGAAGATCGTCGCGGCGGATCCGGGGTACAGCTCGGCCGCCTGGTCGAGCAGGGCGTGCAGCGGGACGGACGGATACTCGAGCGATGCGGGAACCTCGGTGTCGTAGTTCCTCGCGTGGCTCGGTGACAGGGTGCCCGCTTTCGGTGTGACCGCGATCCGCTGTGCCATCTCCCGCATACCTCCGGCGCTAGGCCTTGAGCAGCTCCTCCGCGATGATCATGCGCTGGACCTCGCTCGTCCCTTCATAGATCCGCAGGATCCGCGCGTCGCGATACGCGCGCTCGACCGGCGACCCCTTCATGTAGCCCATCCCGCCGTGGATCTGAAGAACCCGGTCGACCACGCGACCGGCCATCTCCGAGGCGAACACCTTCACCATGGCCGCCTCCGTCGACGCGCGCACGCCTCGATCCATCTTGCTCGCCGCGTCGTAGACCATCAGCCGGGCGGCATGGATCTCGACCGCGGAGTCCGCGAGCATCCACTGGATCGCCTGATTCACCGCGATGGGCTTCCCGAACTGCACGCGGCGCTTGCTGTGCGCGATCGCCAGCTCGAGCAGGTGCTGGCTCGACCCGACCGCGCCGGCCGCGAGCGAGATGCGGCCGATGTCCAGCGCGCCCAGCGCCGTCCGGAACCCGGTCCCGATCGCGCCGCCCAGCACGTTCCCCTCCGGGACCTGGCAGTCGTCGAACACGAGCTCGCCGGTGTAGCTCCCGCGCAGGCCCATCTTGTCGTCGACCTTCCCCACCCGGAAGCCGGGGAAGCCCTTCTCGACGATGAACGCGGTGATCCCGCGCGGTCCCTGGGTCCGGTCGGTGGTCGCGTACACGACGACGACGTCGGCGATCGGGCCGTTCGTCACCCAGATCTTCGTTCCGTTCAGGACCCATCCGTCGCCAGCCTTCTTCGCGGTCATCTGGATCGAGGCCGCATCGGAGCCGCTCGACGGCTCGGTCAGCGAGAACGCCGCGATCTTCTTCCCCGCTGCCAGGTCGGGCAGGTATCGCCGTTTCTGGTCCTCGGTGCCGCCGAGATAGATGGACATCGAGCCGATCGACGTGTGCGCACCGATGAGGTTGGAGAACGCGGCGGACGTACGCCCGAACTCTTCGAGCGCGAGGCAGTAGCCGAGATCGCCGGCACCGGCTCCGCCGTACTCCTCCGGGAACGGGAGCCCGAAGAACCCGAGGGCGCCCATCTCCGTGAGGATCGCGTCGGGGATCTTGTCCTCGTCCTCGACCTGCTGCTCGATGGGCTGCAGCCGGCCTTCGACGAACTCGCGCACCGTGCGCTGCAGCAGGGCGAGCTCCTCGGGTACCTCTACGGTCACGCGCGCGAGCCTAGACCTCGGCGATGTGGATGGCGGCGATGCCGAACGTCAGCCGCTCGAACCGCACGCGGGCGAACCCCGCATCACGCAGCATCGCGGCGAGCCGGTCGGCATCGGGGAACGGGCGCAGGGATCGCGGCAGGTAGCGATACGCTTCGTGATCGCCGCCGAGCGACGACGCCACCGCCGGAGCGATGCGGTCGAAGTAGAAGGAGTACAGCCGCGCGAACGCCGGGCTCGGGGGATGCGAGAGCTCGAGAATGACAGCGCGGCCGCCGGGGCGCAGCACGCGCCGCAGCTCGCCGAGCGCCCGAGCGAGATCGCCCACGTTGCGCACCGTGAACCCGGTGATCACGCGGTCGACGCCGCGATCAGGGACCGGCAGCGACTCGGCGCTGCCGACGAGCGGCTGGATCCGCGAACGCTGGACCGCGGTCGCGCGACGCCCGAGCACGGCGAGCATGCCCGGTGACAGATCCACGGCGATGACCCGGGCGCCGCGTGCTGCAGCGGCGAACGACAGGTCCCCCGTTCCGGCGCCGACATCGAGCACGGCCATGCCTGGCTCGATGCCTGCCTGCGCGAGCGCGCGCTGTCGCCACGCGATATCGGTGCCGAATGAGAGCACGCGATTCAGGAAGTCGTACCGGCGCGCGATCCGATCGAACATCGTCGCGATCCGCTGGTCGTGCGCGCCGCTCATCTCGCGCGAACGCTAACCTGTCGATCATCGCAACTGCGCTCTTCATCTACGCGCATCCCGACGACGAGTCGTTCGTGTCCGGCACGCCCATGAAGCTCGCCGCAGCCGGCCACACGACCGCGCTGCTCACGCTCACTCAGGGTGACGCCGGGCTGTGGCTCGGCAAGGCCTTCGGCTCGTGGTCCAAGCCCGACCTCGCCGCGGAGCGCGCCACGGAGTGGGCGGCGGCGGTGAAGGTCATCGGGTACGGCTGGTCGCGGCTCCTGCGCTATCCCGACGGTGGCCTCAAGGACGCGCCGGCGGAGGTCATCACCGCCGACGTCGTGCAGGCGATCCGCGAGGTCCGGCCGGACGTCGTGTGCACCTTCGGACCGGAGGGCGCCGGCAGCGAGCACGACGACCATCGTTCGGCGTCCTATTTCGCCGCGCGAGGCTTCGCGCGCGCGGCCCTCGCGAACCAGTACCCCGAGCGGGGCGATCCACATCTCGCGCGGCGGCTGTTCTTCAGCGCCACGCCATACATCGCGGAGACGCCCGCGGCGTTCGGTGCCACGACGCCGACCCACAGCATCGACGTGTCCGAGTTCGAGAAGCGCAAGGCCGACGCGTTCGAATGCCACAAGACCCAGCACAAGGACCGGGATTTCTTCTACGAGCTCCTGAAGCGTAGGCAGGGCAAGGAGTACTTCCACCTCGCGATCGACCGAACGGGTGCGGCGCCGCGCTCCGACGATCTGCTCGCCTAGATGGCGCTCGCGACGCTGCCCCTGGTCCTGTGCGTGCTCATGGTGGAGCTCGCGATCGGTGGCGCGTTCCTCATGTGGTACATCGATCGCACCGAGGCGGCCCCGTCCGGCTTCCTGAAGCTCACCGCGTTCGTCGACGCGGGCGCGATCGCGTTCGCGGGCATCCTCATTCCCGCATTGCCGCGGGGTGACCTCGTCACGCGCGCGGGCCTCGACGGTGGCGCGCTCGGTGCGTTCGCCCAGGTGCTCGTCGTCGTCATCGTGCTGGTGATCGCGCAGCTCGTTGCGTCATTCACGCCGTGGAAGACGGTCCGTGAGGTGGTCGGCATCATCACGGTCCTCGCGGGAGCGTTCGATCTCGTTCTCGCATCGATCGCTCGCCCATCGACGTCGCCGTTCGACGTCTTCGCCCTGGTCGCCCTCCCACTGGGCGCGCTCGCACTCGGTGGTGCCGACGCGGCCATGCTGTTGGGCCACTGGTACCTCGTCACGCCGAAGCTCTCGTCCGGTCCGTTGCAACGCGCGGCGCTCGTGCTCGTCGCCGCCGTGATCCTCCAGATCGTCGTGGTGGCGGTCTCCGTCGCGCGCGGGGACATCACGCTCAACATGGAGCTCGCCTTCGTTGTCGCCGCCGGGCTTCGGATCGGGGTCGGTCTGTTCATGACCCTCGCCGTCGCGCTCGCGGCATGGTGGACGGCGCGCATGAACACCCAAGCCTCGACGGGATTGCTGTTCGTGGGACTGGGCTGCGTGCTCGCGGGCGAGGTCAGCGCGAGAGTGCTGTTCTTCCTGACCGGGGCGGCGGTCTAGTCAAACCCCTGCGGCTCGGTCGGGCTACGCCCTCCCTCGCCTGATCAGACCGCCCTGCGGCGCTTCTGGTGGCGGCGCGGCTCGTACTCCTCTTCGTCGAGGACCTCCCACTCGCGGCTCGAGTAGAGCGTCGCGGCGATCACGCCGTCGACGATGAGCACGACGAAGCCCGCGAACGCGGCAACGACGGCGCCGGGCGACGCCCCGGCGGCGCCGAGATCGGTGGTCCGGAGGCCGGTCGAGGTGGCGTAGAGCACGAACACGACGGCCGCTGCGAGCATGTCGAGGCGCGCGAGCGCACGGTCTTCGGGTGCCGCGTCGGCCGATTCGGCGAACGCCGTGATCGCCGCGAGGGCCGCGAGGGCGGCGGTGGCCGCGGCCAGCCACGCATTGGCGACGACGAAGCCGTTGGTGTCGCGCGCGCCCCACCCGAACCACGCCATGAGGTCCAGCAGGGTGACCGCGATCGCGAGCCCGAGTGCCATTGTGCCGAGCTGCGGACGCAAGGCGAAGCCGATCCGGCGGCCTTCCAGGAATTCCTTCACTCGGGCCGATGGTAGCGGGGATGCGCGTCTGGCGAACGACCGTCCGCCGGTGCGGGACGTCAGCAGCCGGGCTCGCCGGGGCTCCCGCAGCAATCGTGCGGCGGCGTGGTGATGCGCCGGACGATGTTGCGACCCGCGACCTGGAGCCGACGGCCAATGGGGAGCTCGCTGGACCACAGGAGCTGCCATGCGGTGACCGGATCGCCGTGGTCGTGAGCCATCGCTCAGAATTGTGAGCGTGACCGACGAGCTGAGCCCGGACCACATCGCATCGGGTCTGCCGGGCACCGCCGACCTCATGGTCCTCGTCGGGAATTCATGGTGGCGCTGCGCGTACGCCGCTCGCGGCGGCAACTGGCCGCTGGCCGCGTTCTACGCCCGGCGGGTGCGATCGCTGCAGCGGCGGCTCGGCGTGATCCGGCCGAAGCACGCGGAGCGTCTTGCGACGTTCGAGTCGGAGATGCTCGCTCCGGTATTCGCGGCGATCGAACGCCAGGATCGGATCGCATTCGAGCAGGCCTTCACGATCGCGACCGACGACGCGAACCGGCAGCACGTCGAAACGGGGTACGGGTACATCCGCTGGAAGCTTCCGGCGCATCCGCCGCAGGACCTGGATCTCGGCCCGGGCTAGCCGCTCACCAACGGGGCCGGATCCAACCAGCCGTACGCGACCTCGTGCAGCTCGTAGCCCTCGAACGGCTCGCGCTTCTCGCCGATGACCGCGCCGCCGAGCAATTCATAGAAGCCACGTGCGGCCGGATTCGCGAACAGCGTCCAGATGACGATCGGCGCGAGCCCGCGGACCACAAGCTCCTTCACGGACATCCGAAGGAGCGCGCGGCCGATGCCCGTGCCCTGGTGCGGGTCGCGCACGTACAGCGCGTAGATCTCGCCGGGATAGCCGAGGTTCGCGCTCCGAGCGCGGCCGCCCGTCGCGAAGCCGACGATCGTCCCATCGACCTCGGCGACGTACGCGACGCGGGTGGGGTCGATGCTCTCGAGCCCGCGCCGCCAGTTCGCCGTGATCGTCGCTGTGTCGAGGCCGTCGAGCAGTGCGTCCGGAAGGAGTCCGCGATAGGCGCTGCGCCAGGTGTCCACGCGCACGCTCGCGATCGCCGGCGCGTCGTCCGGCGTTCCGCGGCGGATCCGGGCCTCAGGGATGGGCATCGAACCAGTCGGCGATGCGGCGAGCGTGGTCGATCCGGTTCTTCGGCTTCCCGCCGCGGGTCAGCTCGTGCGAGTCGTCCTGGAAGCGCACGAACACCGCCTCCTTGCCGAGCACCTTGAGCGCCACGAAGAGCTGCTCGGCCTGCTCGATGGGACACCGGAAGTCCTTCTCCGCGTGCAGGATGAGGAGTGGCGTTCGGACGTCCTCGACGTACGTGAGCGGCGAACGCTCGACGAGCTTGTGGGCATCGCGCCACGGAGTCGCGTCCCCCATCTCGAACTGCCAGAAATGCCAGCCGATGTCGCTCGTGCCGAACGCGCTCACGTTGTTGCTGATGCTCCGCTGCGTCGCCGCGGCCTTGAACCGGTCGGTGTGTCCGACGATCCAGTTGGTCATGAAGCCGCCGTAGCTGCCGCCGGTCACATACAGGCGCTTCGGATCCACCCAGCCGAGGCCAAGTACCTGATCGACTCCGGCCATCAGGTCCTGGTAGTCCTTGCCGCCCCAGTCGCCGACGCAGGCGCGCACGAACGTGTCGCCGTACGCGTGGCTTCCCCGCGGGTTCGTGTACAGCACGGCGTAGCCGCGGCCGGCAAGGACCTGGAACTCGTGGAAGAAGGAATGGCCGTACGCGCCGTGCGGGCCGCCGTGGATCTCGAGCACGAGCGGCCACTGCTTCGAGGCGTCGAAGCCGCGGGGCCGCAGCAGCCAGCCTTCGATCGCCCAGCCGTCGGCGCCGCTGAAGCGCACGAGCTCGGGCTCGGCGATGTACCGCGCCGACAGCAGCTCGGCGTTGAGGTTCGTGATCGCACGCAGACCCTGCCCCGGCTGCCCGGTCACGACCTCGCCGGGCGAGGTCGCGGTCGCGAGCACGCCGGCGAAGCACCGCGCGTCGCGGTCGAGCGTCGCGCTGACGAGCTGATGACCGCCGAGCGTCTCCGCCCGAACGTCGCCACCGTCGGCGTGGCACGAATAGAGATTCGCGGTGCCCTGGTCCGAGCCGATGAACAGGATGCGCCCGTCGCTCGTCCACACCGGCGGCAACGCGGGGGTCTCGCCGCGGACATCGCTCATCACGCGCGAGCCCGTGGTGCGATCCCAGTCGCCGAGCAGATCGTGGCCGGCGTCTCCGTTCCGAGCGAAGCGCCACACCCGGGTGTTGCGGGCGCCGGCGCCGACCGCATCCGCGGTGCCGAGGCACGTGATCGACGATCCATCGGGTGACCAGGACGCGTTGGAGAACTGGCCGCGCTCCGTCGTGACGCGCGCGGCCGCGCCGCCCGCGACAGGGACGATCCAGATGTCGCTCACCGTGTTGCGGTCACGGTCGGTCGACCGGTTCGAGGTGAACGCGATCTGCGTGCCGTCCGGCGATGCAGCGGGCTGGCTGTCGTCCCAGTCGCCGTCGGTGAGCTTCCGGGGCGCGCCGTCGAGCGGTGCGACCCAGAGGTGCCTGCGGCGAAGGTCACTCATCCCAGCGTCGTCGAACTTGTAGCGGAGCCGGTCGTAGACCTTCGGTGCGCTCTCGGGCTGCGGGACGGCGGCATCCTTCAACGTAACGATGACGCTGGACCCGTTCGGCAGCCAGCTGAGATCGCCGCAGTCGTCGGCGAAACGCGCGATCTGCCGCGGCTCGGCGCCGGGTCCGTCGATCAGGAACACGTTCTTCGGAGCGCGTTTCTTCCCGTCGGGCACCTCGCCCCGATCGCTCACGAACGCGATGACCGTGCCGTCAGGTGACCAGCGCGGGGTCGCGTCGTCGGCCGCGCCGTCGGTCCACCGCGCGACGTCGGACCCGTCGACCCTGCTGACGTACAGCGCCGCCCGGTACCGATCGGCCTCGACGTCCATGCGCCGTACGGCGTAGACCACGCGATCGCCGGCGGGCGAGACCACCGCCTCATTCACGAACGCGAACGCGGCAAGGTCCTCCGCGGTCAGTGAGGCGGGTTGAGCGGGTTGAGCGGATCGAGGGGGTTGAGCAGGAGCAGCGGACACGGCGGCGTATCGTCCCATACATGCGATCCGTGCGCTCGACCTGACGATGCGATCCGCTCCAAAGCTGCGTACCGGGCTTCTCGTGGGCGCGCTCGCGATGTTCTTCGCGCTCGACCTCGCGTTCCTCGTGAGCCTCGCGGGGTTCGCCTTTGCGCCCGATGCGCTCGGTCAGGCGCTCATCGAGGTTACGCCCGGCTTCATCGTCGTGCCACTCATCGGGCTCCTCCAGTTCTGGGCGAAGCGGCTGCTCGTCGGCGGCGTCCTGGTCGGCTTCCTCGCCTGCGGGGCGCTCGCCGGCGCGTTCACGGTGGATCCGAAGCGCAGCGATCGCGCGGTGCTGGCGATCGGGGCGTTGCCCTGGGTCGCCGCCGTCGTGCTCGGCCAGCTGTTCGCGCCGGGCGTCGTAGACCTCGCGGCGGTGCTGCTCACGAGCGCCGTCGGCACGATCACGTACTTCGCCGTCCTGCAGCTGCTGACGGGCGTCGCGACGTATGCGCCGGAGGGTCCGGCCGCGGAACGATCGCCGTCGCGTCGGCGGGCCCTCTTC
>JALYKF010000071.1 GCA_030774905.1 Chloroflexota bacterium | reverse complement strand
GCTTGTGCCGGCGCAGCCGACGACCGACGCCCTCCGCGAGGCGCAGGAGCGTCGACTCGATCTGCGCGCGATCGAGGGTGTTCTGGTCGAAGGTGTGGGCATGGCCGATCGACTTCGGATCGCCCGGATCGGCGATGACCTCGCGGTCGTCATCGATGCCCTTGGCGCGCCGGACGATGGTCGCGCCGTGCTCGCCCAGGCGCGCTTCCAGGAGCGCGGGATCGGCTGCCGCGAGGTCGCCGATGGTGCGCATCCCGAGGTCCTCCAGCACCTGCCGGGTCTTCGGGCCGACGCCCCACAGTCGCGCGAGCGGGAGCGGCGCGAGGAACGCGGCCTCGCCGCCGCGGGGCACGATCACGAACCCGTCGGGCTTGCGCAGATCCGACGCGACCTTCGCGCAGAGCTTGTTCGAGGCCATCCCGACCGAGAGCACGAGGCCGACCTGCTCGCGCACGTGACGCTTGAGCTCTTTCGCGCAGGCCTCCGGGCCGCCGAAGAGGTGCGCCGTTCCGGTGACGTCGAGGAACGCCTCATCCAGCGAGATCGGTTCGACGAGCGGCGTGCGCACCGCGAACAGCGACATGACCGCGTCCGACGCCTCCTCGTAGGCCTCGAACCTGCCGGGCACGAAGATGCCGTGCGGGCAGCGCTTCGCCGCCTCACGGAGCGGCATCGCGGAGTGCACGCCGAACGTGCGGGCTTCATACGACGCCGCGCTCACGACACCGCGCTCGTTCGGGCCGCCACCGACGATGACCGGCTTGCCGCGGTACTCGGGGTGATCGCGCTGCTCCACGGAGGCGTAGAACGCGTCGAGGTCGCAGTGCAGGATCGTGCGATCGGTCACGCGACTGTGACTCGGTGGCTTTTGGACACAGGCGCGACGAACCGCGCGAGCCACTCGCCCTCTTCGATCAGTGCGGTCCGGTCGCCTTTCGCGAGACGGCCGAACGGCGTGACGGTGACCGTCGCCTCCTTCGACTTCGCCGTCACCGACCACGTGCCGGCGACCATCCCATCGACGAGGATCGTCTGCGCGACGTCGCCGTTCTTCGCGATCACGGTCTTGCGGTGCGCCTCGGACAAGATGCGCACGCGTTCCGGCGCCGCGTACGCGAGCAGCGTGCTGTCCCACTTGGGTAAGTACCGCACCGGTGCCGGTGTGTCGGCATTGGGCAGCGGCGCGGCCTTCAGGTCGTAGAGCCGGCGCTTGCGGGCATCGGTGAACGTGCGGACCGTCGGACCGAGCTGCTCGATGGCGACACGGATCGCGGGCGTGCGGATCGAGCTCCACGACGAGATGTCGTCGACGGTCGCCGGACCGAACGCCGCAAGATGCCGTCCCACCGTCAGGCGCACGGCCGCCTCGAGCTCGGGCTCCTTCGCCGAGCGGATCCACGCGTCGGCGGCGATGAGATCGCCGGCCTTGCGATGCGACCACGAGCCGCTCGGCGGGACGTGCACCAGCCAGCCATGGGAGGCGATGAGCCACCACAGCATCGGTCGCGAGAGATCGGCTGCGACACCTTGCGTGGTGAGGAACTCTGAGAGCGCTTCGCGAGTTCGGGCCGTCCGCGCGTACGTGATCGTCGCGCGATGGATCGTGTCGGCGTCGGCGAGCCTGCGTGCGGCGGGCGCCCAGCGCTCGGGACGTGACCGCGTCGTCGCGACGGAGAGGGCGGGGTAGTCCTTCGCGCTGACCACATGGAGCGTGCCGCGCATGAGGGTGGCCTTCACCACCGTGCGCTCGGCCAGTGCCCGCTCCAGATCGGTGATGGCGAACTTCGCGAGGCGCGACCAGAGTCCGATGTACGGGGCGGGGGACCACTGCGCCTGCAGCCCGGCGAGCCGTTCGACGGCCGTCGTGGGTGAGAGCGCCGCGCGCTTCAGCAGGAATTGGCGAGCGAGCAGCGCGCGATTCAGCTCACGGTCGGAGAGGACGCGCGGCTCGGCCACCAGTCAAAGGCTAGGAGAGCCGGCGGATGACCCCGATGACTTTTCCCTGGATCTTCACGTCCCGGGCGTAGATCGGCTCCATCTCGCTGTTGGCGGGCTGCAGCCGGACGCGATCGCGCTCCTTATAGAAGCGCTTGAGGGTCGCGGTGTTGTCGTCCAGGATCGCGACGACGATCTCGCCGTCGCGCGCGGTGTCCTGTGGCTGGATCACGACGTAGTCGCCGTTGTCGATGTGGTCTTCGATCATCGACTTGCCGCGCACACGGAGCACGAACGTGTCGTGCCGGGGGGCGAGCTCCGCCGGGAGGGTCATCGTCTCGGTGCGGTCCTCGTACGCCTCGATGGGCTGGCCGGCGGCGATCTCGCCGATGATCGGCGCGTTCACCAGCTTGGCCGCGCGGCTTCCGGGGAGGGTGAGCGCGCGGGAGCGGGTGGCCTCCTTTTGCAGGCGGCCATCCTTTTCGAGCTTCGTCAGGTGGTGGTGCACCGCGGAGGTGGAGGCCAGGCCGACGGCTTCGGCGATCTCGCGGACGCTCGGCGGGTAGCCGCGCTCATCGATGGTCTCGCGGATGTAGTTGAGGATCTTTTCGGCCCGTTGCTGGTCTTGTTTGGTCATGCCTCGACGGTACCGAACGGATGTTCGTTTGTCAATGAGCAGCCTAGCATCCGACCCGCATGGACCCCGAGGCCCTCCGGGACACCTTCTTCGACTACACGATCCGGACCCTCTGGGCGGCCGTGGTCGTGGTCATCGCCGTCGTGCTCGCCCGGGCCGTCCGCACGGTCACGATGCGCCAGCTCACCCGTCATCGCGCCCACGGGAACGCGACCGTCCTCCTAGGCAACCTCGCCCAGCTCGGGGTGATCGTGCTCGGAATCCTCATCGTGCTGGCCATCTACACCCAGGGCGCCTTCGGCTGGATCCTCACCTCGTTCAGCGTCGTCGGCATCGTCATCGGCCTCTCGCTCCAGGACATCCTGCGGAACTTCTTCGCCGGGGTCTGGGTCCTCGTGGAGCGGCCGTTCCGCATCGGCGACAGCATCGATGTGTCGGGATACAGCGGCGTCGTAGAGGAGATCTCCTTCCGAACGACCCAGCTGCGGACCGCCGACGGCCGGCAGGTCATCGTGCCGAACGGCGACTTCATGACGAAGCCGGTCGTGAACCTCACGCGCTTCCCGCTGCGCCGTGGGGTCGTCTTCCTCGCGCTCGATGCGGCGAGCGAGCTGTCGACCGACACGGTCAAGGCCGCGATCGCGTCGGTGAGCCAGATCGCGAAGGATCCAGCGCCGACCGTG
>JALYKF010000070.1 GCA_030774905.1 Chloroflexota bacterium | reverse complement strand
GACGGCACGAGCAGGAACGCACCGAGCGCGAGCATGACCACCGAAGCCTTACCCCATGACCCCGCGAGCCATGCCGCGCGGCCGTAGAGGAGCGCGAAGCCTACGAGGGTCAGGACGACCGCTGCCGTCAGGTACGGCGCGGCTTCCGCCCCACCGCGGTAGGTGGATGAAAGCGGCTCCGCTGGCCTCAGAAGCCGGACCGTCGCCGCATCTCCATAGCGCTCTCCCGCGAGAACCAGAGCGAATGCGACCCAGGCGACCCCTCCGACGGCGAGGGCGAGTGAGCCGAGCAAGCGTGTCATGTGACCTCCCGCGCGGATTGAGTCAGTCCGCCCTGCGCCCACACCATGACAGTGAGCCGAGTCTATGCGGGGGGGTTGCTCAGATCTGTGCGATGACCAGCGGCGCGGTGAGGATCCTGCTACTGGATTTGGAGGCGCTCGACCCGGGGATCCGCCTCTTCGCCTGTCCGTGCCGCGCCCACCAGGTAGACGTGCCCGCCACTCGAAACCAGGGTGCCCAGCGCCCGGCCCTCGGCGATGGCCGGCAGCTCGCTCCAGGTGTTCGTGGCCGGGTCCCACCGTTCGACCCCGGCGGTCGGCCGGAAGCCGATGCGCGACGGCGAATCGGGCAGGCCGCCGACGAGGGCCACCGATCCGTCGGCCAGTGTCGCGGCGACCGCTGCGAGGCGCGGCTCGACGAGCACGCCCGCGAACACGAACTGCCGCGCGCGCCAGTCGTAGCGCTCCGCCGTGTTGCTCGCGGCCTTCTGCCCGCCGATGACGAGCACGTCGCCGTTCGGCAGCGTCGCGATCGCGCTCAACACGCGGTCGGTCGACATCCGCGGACCCTCCCGCCACGTGTCGGTACGCGGGTCGTAGATCACGGACGTGCGTGAGGGCAGGCCACGCTCCTCGAGTCCGCCGAGTGCCAGGACCGTGCCGTCGGGCAGTGGGGTCATGAGGAACTGGGTGCGCACCCGCGGCATCGACGCGGCCGCGGTCCACGTGTCCGTCGAGGGGTCGTAGAGCTCGGCGCTCCGGTAGATGAAGCTGCCGTCCTCGCCGCCGGCCACGAGCACGCGGCCATCCCGGAGCGCGACCGCGGCGTGATCGGCGCGCGGCTGGCGCATCGATGTGCCGCGCAGCCACACGTGCGAGTACGGGAGATACACGTCCACGCGATCCATCGCGTGCCACGCGCCGCCGTAGTAGTCGGTGCCCCCGGCGAGCACGACGCGATCGCCCCACGCGAGCGTCGCGGTGTGATTGATCCGGCCCGGACCCGCTGCGGCGAGCACGGTGCTCCGGCCGGTCACGGGATCGAACAGCTCGCTCGTGGAGCGTGCGACATCCTCGAACGCCGGGTCGACGCCGCCGGTGACGAAGAGCTCGCCCGTCGGCAGGCTCACGACGCGTGGGTAGTTGCGGGCCTCGCTCAGGGCGCCGGCGACGGTCCACGCGGGCGCGGCCGCGACCTGCGGCTCGGAGGCGGTCCCGCGGCCGATCGCGAGGCCGATGCTGAAGACGAGGAGGAGCGCGAGGAGAACGCGCGTCATTGCACGGTGAGGCTAATGCTCTCCGCGGGCACGCCCTGGCCGGAGAACCAGGACACGCCCTCCTGCACGAGATCGAACTTGAGCGCGAAGGCTCCCGGCGTCGCAGGCGTCGTGACCGTCGCGTTCACGGTGACCGACGCACCCGGTGCGACCGGAGCGGTCAGCAGCGTGCGCGTCCCATCCCACACCACGACCGCGCCTGCCGGCGTGAAGATGTGATACGCGAGGTCGAACTTCTGCGCCGGATCCCAGGTCAGCGATCCGGCGTTCGTGAGCGTCACCGGAACGGTGATCTGCGCGCCGCGCGGCCCGAGGGTCGACGCCGGCACCGTGTACACCGCGCCGAAGGCCGGAACCACGACGCGCTCGGAGATCGCGGGGAACGAGGCGCCCATGCCCGAGAACCAGGCGACGCCCTCCTGCACGAGGTCGAAGCGCAGCGTGTACGTGCCCGCCGCGACGGGGCCGACGATCGTCGCGAAGGCGGTCGTGGTCTGGCCGGCGCCGAGGCCGGCGACGCTCGTACGCGCGCCGTCCCACGTGACGACGGTGCCCGCAGCGTCGAACCAGTGGTAGCTCAGGTTGATGTTGGAGCCCCACGCCCCGCCGGACGCGTTCGTCACGCGCACCGCGACGGTGGTGGTCATGCGGGTGGCCATCGCCGTCGGGATGCCCGACGCGTCGACCGAGGCGCTATAGCTCTGGGCCGTGGACGGGTTCACCGTGACGGTCTGGTTGAAGGTCGGGACGTTCTTGCCCGAGAACCAGGCCACGCCCTCCTGCACGAGATCCCACTTGAGCGTGTACGTGCCTGGAGCGGTCGGGAACGAGATCTGAGCCTGCACGGTCTGCGACGCACCGGGGGCGACGTCCGCCGCGAGGTTCGACCGGGTGCCGTCCCAGACGACGGTCGTGCCTGCCGCGTTGACCCAGTGGTAGCCAAGGTGGACCGGCGTCGCGCCAGCGGCGTTCCAGATGAAGTTGCCGGTGTTCGTGAGCGCGATCGGCACCGTCGCGGCCGCGCCCGAGACGCCGAGCGTCGTGATCTGCGGCTGGTACTGCGCGCCAAAGGTCTTCGTGCAGCACACCGTCACGTTCACGTTCCCGGTCGGCGTGCCCTTCGTGCTGAACCAGGCGACGCCTTCCTGTGCGAGGTCGAAGCGCAGCTGGTACGTGCCACCGTCCGGCGGCGACTGGACCTGCGCGTTCAGCAGGACCGACCCGCCGGGCTGGAGGTCGCCGGGGAGCTTCGTGCGCAGGCCGTCCCACACGACGACCTTGCCGATCGCGTCGTACCAGTGGTAGCCGAGGTCGACGGGCGTGGAGCTGTTCACCGAGAAGATGCCCTGGCCGACGTTGTTCACCGTGACGGGGACCGTGACGGTCTGGCCGATCTGCATCGTCGGCACCGGGCCCACGCCGTATGAGGCGCGGTAGTCGGCGCCCACGCCCGTGGGCGTCGGGTCCGCGGGGATGCCCTTGTCCTTGAACCAGAACTCGTTCTGCTTGTAGAGGTCGAGCTCCATCGTGTAGCCCGGCGACGCCGCGAGCGGTGCGGTGACCGGGATGGTCAGCGTGATCGTCTGGCCGGCCTGCACGTCCGTCGGCAGCGTCGCGAAGTTCTTGCCGACGGTGACGACGCCGCTCGCGTCGTCGATCCAGCGGTAGCCGAGCACGACGGGGTTGATGCCCGCCGCGGGCCACGGCCGCCCGCCGTCATTCGTGACGGTCACGCTCACCGTCATGGTCTGGCCGGTGAACCACGTCTTCGGCACGGTGTCGCTGATCCAGTCGGCGCTCCAGTCGGCGGAGCGGAACCACATGTCGCGGTACGGGTTGTTGTAGAGCGAGTTCCACCACGCGCCACCGGACTGCAGGTCCCAGCGGACCATGTAGCTGCCGATGACCGGCACGGTGAACGGCACGGTCGCACTTCCGATGGCGCCCGGCGGGATGGCCTGGGCGATCGTCCCCTGCCCGCCCTGGTTCACGTACGGCGCGCCCTTCACGAGGATCTTGTACGAGACGGCGGTGCCGGCGGGGATCGTCGTGACGCCGCGGTTGAGCACGGTCGTCTGGACCTGCACGACGGAGCCGGCGAGCCCGGCCTTGGGCAGGTTGGGCTCGAGCGCGACGAGATTGGTGAAGCCGTTCTGCACCGCCGCCTGGGCCATCGAGCGGATGTTCGGCAGCTGGTTCCACAGCATCTGGCCGGGA
Source organism: Chloroflexota bacterium (assembly GCA_030774905.1). Next base: position 622 of record JALYKF010000070.1, on the reverse strand, counting down.
CACTCGGTCTGGCCGTTCTGGCCGACGATGTAGTTGGAGTCGCGGTGGCCCTGGATGTTCGGCGGGCTCGAGGTCATCGGGACCCACGTGCCGTCGCTGCGCTGCTCCTGGTGGGTGAACGTGTCCGCGCCGTACGGCGCGATGCTGAATTGCGCGAACTTGACCGCGATGATGTTCGCGATCGCGCCGACCATCGCCGGCGTCGGGCTCGTCGACGTGAACGTACCGATGGCCGCGACGCCGACCGAGCCGTTGTTCCAGCCGTAGGCGTGGCCGCCGATGACGTGATCGCCACCCGAGCGGCCCGTCCAGATGTTGCCGTACTTGTCGACGAGGAAGTTGTACCCAATGTCGCCCCAGCCACGGGTGACCGCGTGGAAGTAATAGATCGCGCGGATCGTGGCAGCGACGTTCGTCCCGCCGTCGTCCCCGGCGGTGTGGTGCACGATCGCCTTCTGCACGCGCTTGTACTCGGGCGTCCACTTCATGAGGGACTCGTCGGCGGCCCAGTCCTGGCGCGTGAGCACCTTGGAGGCGCCGCTCGCGGCCGAGGCGTAGCTGCCGCCGAACGACGCCATCGCGCTCTGCACATCGTTGAGGAGCCGCGCGACGGGGCCGGCGT
>JALYKF010000069.1 GCA_030774905.1 Chloroflexota bacterium | reverse complement strand
GCCTCGGGCCGCGGCCCCGCCGCTGGGGCCGGATGCGCCTGTCGCGATCGCCGCCGCGGGGGTGCGTGAGGTGCCAAGCGCGAACCCGCCGCCGAAGAGGGCGAGGGCCACGACGACACCGACGATGATCTGGACCGGACGCCGTGCGAGGACGTTCATCGCTGTTCTCCCTTATTCGTAGCGCAGTGCCTGGATCGGATGCAGGCGCGCCGCCCGCATCGCGGGATAGAGGCCGAAGACGACGCCGATCGCGACCGAGACGCCGACCGCGATGGCGACCGTGCCCGCGGTGATCGCGATCGGGATGTTCGCGGCGGCCGGGATCTGATGCACCACCACCGTGATGCCCCAGCCGAGCAGGATCCCGAGCACACCACCGATGCCGGTGAGCCCGATGGCTTCGATGAGGAATTGGGTGAGGATGTCGCGGCGCCGGGCGCCGACGGCCTTGCGGATGCCGATCTCCCGGGTCCGCTCGTTCACCGAGACCAGCATGATGTTCATGATCCCGATGCCGCCGACGAGGAGCGAGATGCCGCCGATCGCAGCGAGCAGGATCGTGAACGTGCCGGTCACCTGATTGAGCGCGGCGAGCGTGTCGTTCTGGTTCGTGACCGTGAAGTCCGCGCTCGCCGGGTCAGAGATCTTGTGCCGCTGCAGCAGCACGTCCGTGACGTCGGCCGTCGTGTTCGCCATCTGGTCGCTGCTCGCGGCCTTCACGATGATCGCGTTCACGGCGTTGGTCCGGCCGGTGAGGACCCGCTGCGCGGTCGTCGTCGGCACGAGGATCTGGTCATCGCGCGAGAACCCGAAGGTCGTGCCCTTCGTCTCGAGCATCCCGACGACCTTGAAGTTCACGATGCGCGCGCGCTGCGCGGCCGGTCCACCACCGCCACCGAATACCTGACGCAGCTGGATGGTCTGGCCGGTCGGGTCGACGCCCTCGCCGAAGAGGTTCGTCGCGGTGGTCGAGCCGATGACCGCCACCTGCGCGTAGAGCCGGACGTCGTCCTCGGTGAAGAAGTCGCCGGCCGACAGGTTCCAGTCGCGGACCTGCGGATACCCGGTCGTGACGCCGACCACGTTCGAGTTCCAGTTCTGTCCCGCGGCGGTGACCTGCCAGCGGCCGGCGGTCTGCTCCGCCTCGACCGCGCCGATCGTCGCGCCGAGCTGCGCCTGGATCGCGTTCATGTCGTCGAGGGTGAGGTTGACGCTCTGCACGCCGGCCCCGCGGCTGCCGGCGTCCGCCGTCTGATTGCCGGGCGTGACCGTGACGAGATTCGACCCGAGCGACAGCACCTGCTGCTGCACTTGGATCGACGCGCCGTTGCCTACGGCGACCATCGCGATCACCGACGCCACCCCGATGATGACGCCGAGCATGGTGAGTGCCGACCGGAGCTTGTTCACGATGATCGACTGCAGGGCCGAGCGGAACGAGTCGAAGAGCTTCATCGGGACGCGATCGGCATCGTCGTGACCGTCCCGCCGTGGAGGTCCACGGAGGCGCCGACGCCCGCGGCGCGAAGCTCGTCCTCGGCTCGGCGTGGCGTGGTGACGATCTCGTCCCCGGAGACCACGCCGTCGCGCATGCGCACGATCCGCCTGCAGTGCTCGGCCACGTCGGGCTCGTGGGTGACCATGACCACGGTCTTCCCCTGGTCGTTGAGGCGTTGGAAGATGGACAGGATCTCCGCACTGGATCGCGAGTCGAGGTTCCCGGTCGGCTCGTCCGCCAGGATGATCGATGGGTCGTTGAGGAGCGCACGCGCGATCGCCACGCGCTGCTGCTGGCCGCCGCTCAGCTCATTTGGCTTGTGATGCATGCGCTCGCCAAGGCCGACGGCGGCGAGGGCGTCCTTCGCGCGCTGCGTGCGGCCACGGCCGTTGCCGCCGTAGACGAGCGGAAGCTCCACGTTCTCGATCGCGTTGAGCCGGGCCAGGAGGTTGAAGGTCTGGAAGACGAAGCCGATGTGCTTGTTGCGGATCGCGGCCAGCTGGTCGTCGTTGAGCTGGCGCACCTGCTGGCCGGCGAGCACGTAGCTGCCCGCGTCGGGCACGTCGAGGCAGCCGAGGACATTCATCATCGTCGACTTGCCCGAGCCGGACGGTCCCATGAGCGCGACGAACTCGCCGGGGTACACGTCCAGGTCCGCCCCGCGGAGCGCCTGCACGATGTTGTCCTTGCCCATGCGGTACATCTTCGTGACGCCGCGAAGGCGGATCACGGGCTCGCTCGCGAGGCCCGCTGCGCTGGTCACCGGCCGGGTACCGGCGCGTTCCCGCCGCCGCCGATCTGGATCCCGCGGTTCGCGGCCGTCGCCGCGGCCCGCGGCTGCGGCAGCGCGACCACGTCGCCCTCCTGCACGCCGGTGAGGACCTCGGTCACCGTGTCGTTGCTGATGCCGAAGGTGACGTCGGTATCGACGGCCTGCCCGTCCTTCATCAGGGTGAGGTAGCGCCGGCCGCTTGCGGTCTTCACCGCGAGGTTCGGGACGGTGAGCGTGTTCGGGCTGCTCGCGAGGATCACGTTGGCCGTCCCGCTCATGCCCGGCTTCACGGCCTGGCTCGGTAGGTCGATCGCGACGTCGATGCCATAGACCGGCACGCCCGACGCGATCGTCGCGACAGGATCGAGCGACGCGACCTTGCCGGTCATCTTCGCGGTGCCGACGGCGTCGACGGTGATCGTGGCCACCTGCCCGACCTTGAGCTTCACCACGTCCGATTCACCGATCGTGCCGTGCAGGGCCATCGTGCCGGTGTTCGCGATCACGATGAAGCCGGTCGTGCTCGTGCTGTTCACGTTCTCGCCGGCCTGGGCGCTGATCGTGGTGATGACGCCGGCCACGGTGGCCTTGATGACCGCGTTGTCGAGGTTGGCCTGCGCCGTCGCGAGCGCAGTTTCGGTGTTGTTGAGGGAGTTGGTGGCGGTCTGGACGCTCGCGGGCTGATTGTTCAGTGAGGTCTGGGCGCTCTGCAGGCTCTGCGCCGCCCGCAGCTGTGCCGCCGCAACGTTCTGCACGGCCGTCACGTAGCTGCCCGACACGGCGTCATTGATCGTCGTGAACGAGGTGCCGACCTGGGCGATCTTGCTCTTCGCGTAGCCGGCGGCCTGCGTCTCGCCGGTCAGGGTCACGAGCAATGTGGAGATGTCGGTGCGCGCCTGGTCCAGCGTCGAGTCATTCTTTGCGTTCAGCGTGTTCAGCGAGTTCTGGGCCGCGCTCGCGGACGACTGCGCGCTCGTGATCTGGCCGTTCGGCGCGTCGATCGCGCTCGTCAGCCGGGACGCCGCGGTCGTGTAGGCGACCTGGGCGATGGCCAGCTGCTGAGCCGCCGCGCTCGTATCCGCGTTCGCAGCGACCGCGGCGTCGAACGCGCTCACCGCGTTGAGGATCTGGTTGACCGCACCGATGTAGTCGGCCTCGCCGGCCTGGTAGACGCCGAGGACGTAGTTCTGGGCGTTGCCGAGCGTCGCGCTCGCCTGATACATCGAGGTCTGCGCGGTCTTGTTGTCGCTGATCTGGTTGGCGAACGAAAGATCGGTCTGGACCTTCGCCACCTGTTGCTGCGCGACGCTGATCTGCGACACGTACGTCGCGAGGTCGTTGATGACCGCGCCGTACAGGCTCGAGAAGTTGGTCTTCGCCGCGGCGTAGCTCGACTTCAGCTTCGCCAGGGCCGATTGCACGGTGGCGATGTCGCTCGCAGTCGACTGCTGGGTCTGCCCATACGAGCTCTGCGCGTCGTTGACCGCCGAGAGTGCCTTGTCGTAGTTCGTCTGCGCGGCAGCGACGTTGTTCTGCGCCGTCGTGACCGCGGCCTGCAGGTCCGTGGTGTCGAGCCGCGCGAGCGGCTGTCCGGCCGACACCTGCTGGCCGACGGAGACGAAGAGCTGGGCGACCTTGCCGTTCGTCGGCGGGTTCAGCTTCACCGTGCCCGCGGAGCTCACGGACCCGGACACGGCGACGGTCTGTGTCACCGCGCCTCGGGAGACCTGCGCGGTGCGCGTTTCGACGACGGCAGGCGCGCTCCCGCACGCGGCGGCGAGCATGCCCATCGCCGCGGCTGCGGCAAGACCCTTCTTGAGCGACATAGACCCTCTTCCCTTCTCCACGCGAGGCCCGGTGTGCTTACGGGTTGGCGACGATCGGCGGCGACGCGGCCGGCCCAAGACGGGCGACCACGACCGCGCCGAGCGCGTACGCGACGATCACGAACGCAACGACCCCGCCGACGGCGGGCAGCTGCATGAGGACGTACAGGATCGTCGCGCCGATGAGCGCGACGAGCGGCGCCGGGATGCCCCCGGCCCAGCGGCTCATGGCCGGCAGCGCGAAGATCGTGTCTCCGAGCCGCCACGACGCCGCGGCGAAGCCGACGAGCGCGATGAGGAGGAACACCGCCCCGAACACGGCCATCGTCATGAGCCCGACCTGCAGACCCATCTGGATCCCGGCCGGCGCGTCACGGAACCCCGCGGCCAACCCTCCGAGCAGGACCACCCCGGCGAGGAACAGGGCCGACGCCAGCAGCAGCAGCACCGCGATGCCTGTGCCGAGGACCCGAAGCTGATCGCGCCACGTCCCGCGCGCGGCGCGGTACGCGCCGAGCACCTGCTCGCGCCCGAGCACCAGGACTGCGGACACAGCGATGACGACCAGGAGATAGCCGGCGGCATCACGCGCGGTGTCCGAGACGCCGCGCTGGAATGGCACGACGGCGCGGAGGGGGACCGGGACATCACCAGGGGCGACGGCCGTGCGGACCGGCTGCCCACCACGACCCCCGAAGTTCACGAAGAAGAAGCGCTGCGGGCCACCCTGATCCGCACCGGCGGCCATCGATCCGACCAGCAGCACGGTCGCGATCGCGATCGCGATGACGATGGCTCCGAGCGCGAACACCGTGTCGCGCCCGTTCATCGCGCGATCATCCGGTGCTGGTCGCTGCCGCGGAGCATCGCGTGCGCGGCGACCGCGCTGCCGATGCCAAGGAGGGCGAGCGAGATGATCGCGAGGCCATCGATGACGATGTCCGCGCCGCTGGTCTGCTCGAGGCCCTGCGCCGCGACGAGGATCGCGCTGATCGACGCGCCCAGCTCGGCGCCGTGCGCGGTCATGCCCCAGGCGAGGTACGCGAGGCTCGGCAGCGCGAGGATCGCGGCCAGGATCCACTCCCACCGCGTCGGCGCGCCGTCGCCCCGGACCCGGACCATCACCGCGTCGCGGAAGCCGAGCGGCAGCGAGGCAGGCTTCGCGGCGCTGAGCAGCTGGTGGAGCGCGAGCTCATCCTGCTCGAGGTCGTTCATGACCGGGCGTCCCGTCGCTTCGCCAGGATCGCCTTGAGCGCTGCCCGGGCTCGATGCAGATGCGTCTTCACGGTCCCGAGCGGGATCCCGAGCGCGTCCGCGACCTCTTGATAGGAGAGCTGCTGCATGTGCCTGAGTGTGAGTGCTGCCCGGTACGGCGGGGGTAGCAGCGCCATCGCGTCCAGGACCTCCTGCACGTCCTCCCGGCGGACGGCGGAGAGCTCGGGGCCGGCCTCCAGAGGCTCCGGGTCCTCCGGCAGCTCCTCGACCGTGATCTCGCGCCCGCGGCCACGCTGGATGAAGTTCAGGCTCGCGTTGGTCGTGATCTTGAACAGCCACGGGCCGAACGGGTACATCGGGTCGTACTGATGCAGGGCGCGGTACGCCCGGATGAACGCGTCCTGGGCGCAGTCGCGCGCGGCATCGGGGTCATGCGTGATGCGCAGCGCGACGTTGTACACCCGCCCTCCATAGCGTTCGACCAGGGCCTCGTAGGCGTCGGCGTCACCGGAGAGACACCGTTGCACGATCTCCTGGTCCGTCCGCGTCAGCGGGGGCCTCCTGCCCGGCAGCGTTCGCGGTCCGAGATCGATACCCGTGCCGTCGCCGCCGTGTTTCGGCGTATTCTCAACTCCTCCATGGACCTGACCTGGCTCGGTCACGCGTGCTTCCGGCTGCGTGGCCGCGAAGGTGTCGTGCTGACCGACCCGCCGGACCCCAAATCCGGCGCCGCGATCCCCAAGACCGCGGCCGACCTGGTGACCATCTCCAACGACGACCCCCGTCACAGCAGCCTCCGCTCCGTCGGCGGCGAGCCCGTGGTGCTCCGGGGACCCGGTGAGTACGAGGTGAAAGAGATCCTCGTGACGGGTATCGGCACGTTCCGGGACGACGATCGGGGCGCAAAGCGGGGGCGCAACACCATCTACGCGATCCGGCTCGACGACCTGGTCATCTGCCACCTCGGCGGGCTCGGCCACGTCCTGCCGACCGCCGATCTGGAGCGCCTTGGGGACATCGACGTCGCCCTCGTGCCGATCGGCGGCCACGACATCGACCTCTCCGCGACCCAGGCCGCGGAGGTCATCCATCAGCTCGAGCCCAAAGTCGTCGTGCCGATGTCGTACGACCCGGACGCCGCCAAGAAGGACAGTCCCTTCGAGCGGCTCCTCCACGAGCTCGGGGTCAAGGACATCACGCCCACCGCAAAGCTGTCCCTGTCGCGAAGCTCCCTCCCGGACAACGTCCAGGTGGTGACGCTGGACTCCCGCGCCCGATAGTGGCAGCCTCCCCGCGTAGCGAGGAGGGAAGCTCATGAGACCCACGCGATTCGCCACCGAGATCGGCTGGCTGCTCCAGACCGGACTCATCGTGTTCATCGCGACGCCCACGATCGGGATCCTCAACGGGACCAAGGTCCTCGGCGAGCTCAGCCGCGACGTCATCCTCACGCACGTGCATTCGGGCACCCTCGGGTGGATCACCCTCGGTGCGATGGCGATGGTCCTTTGGCTGTTCGGACCGGCCGTCCCCGCATCGAAGGATCGCAACACCCGAACGCTCGCGCTCCTATCGGCCGGCACGATCCCGCTCTACGTGCTCGCGTTCTTCAGTGGCAACCTGCCGGCCCGCGCGATCACCGGCACGCTGCTGCTCCTGGTCATCCTCATGTGGGCCGTCTTCGCGATCGGCGCCGCGTCCGGCGTCGGCTGGAAGAACCTCAGCGTCGCGCAGCTCGCGGCCGTGCTCGCGCTCGTGTCGCTCGTCATCGGCTCGACGCTCGGCGTGCTCATCCAGATCCAGCTTGCCACGGGCGCCAAGATCTTCACCAACGACGCGACCGGCGCGCACGCCACCGCGCAGGTGAGCGGGTACCTCGTCCTCATGTCCGTCGGGCTCATCGACTGGCGGATCCTCGGCGAGCGCTCCCGGCGCACGCTCGCCGCCAACGTGATGATCGGCGCGCTCTTCCTCGGCGGGCTCTGCGTCGCCGGCGGCCTGCTCCTCGGCCTGCTGCCGCTCACCGGGCTCGCCACGCCGCTCGAGATCCTTGCCGTTGTCATCCTGCTCGTGCGGGTCGGTCCATCGGCGCTGCGGACGCCGTTCGGCTCCGGCAGTGCGCGGTTCTTCGCGATCGCGGTCCCGTTCCTCGTCACGAACATCGTCCTGACCGTGTACCTGATCATCACGATCGTGAGCTCGGGCAAGCCGTTCGACCAGATCGACATCCCGTTCAACCTGATCATCGCGCTCGACCACGCGATCTTCGTCGGCACGATGACCAACATCCTGTTTGGCGTGCTGTCGCAGCTGACGGCGGACCGGGCGCGCGTCTGGCCGTGGGCCGATCAGGTGATCTTCTGGTTCCTCAACATCGGCGTCGCCGTCTTCATCGTTGTGCTGCTCGCCAAGGCGACCGAGCTCGAGCGCTTCACCGCGCCGGCCATGGGCCTCGCGGTGTACCTCGGCATCGCCACGTACTCGCTCCGACTACGGACGCGACCGGAGCCACAGCCAGCGGCCATGCCCGCCTAACGAGCAGTGCGGACGGCCGGAGCGCATCCGGCCGTCCGCTATACTTTGGCTACGTCGTGTCGGGCGGACACGGCGATTTTTTCTGCAACGGATGGTCCTGACCGTGTACGCAGTCGTCCGCACCGGTGGCAAGCAATACCGCGTCGAAGAGGGAGCGATCCTGACCGTGGCGACCCTCGAGGGTGAGCCGGGGAAGGAAGTGACCTTTGGCGATGTTCTGCTCTTGGCGGACGGCGACAGCGTCAAGGACGCCGCGTCGGCCAAGGTGACCGGCGAGATCGTGGCGCACGGGAAGGGCGAGAAGATCATCGTGTTCCGTTACAAGAACAAGACCCGCTCCCGTAAGCGCACCGGACACCGGTCCAAGACGACGACCATCCGCATAACGAAGATCGAGGCATAAGCGTGGCACACAAGAAAGGCGGCGGCTCCACCCGCAACGGACGCGACTCTGCCGGGCAGCGGCTCGGCGTGAAGGAGTACGCGGGGAGCATCGTCGACGCGGGCGCGGTCCTCGTGCGCCAGCGCGGCACCAGGCTGATCGCCGGCGAGAACGTCGGTATCGGCAAGGACCACACCCTGTTCGCGCTCGTCGCGGGCACGGTGAAGTACAGCCCGGCACGGGACGATCGCCGCAAGGTGAACGTCACACCAAACGCGAACTAGCTAAGGAGACCCAGCGATGAAAGCGAAGATCCACCCCCAATACGTCGAGGCCACGGTGACGTGTGCCTGCGGCAATCACTTCAAGACGGTCAGCATGAAGCCGGACCTCCACGTCGAGGTCTGCGCGAAGTGCCACCCGTTCTTCACCGGCAAGCAGCACCTCATGGACATCCAGGGCCGCGTTGAGCGCTTCAACAAGCGCTACGGCCAGCAGAAGGCGGAGCAGCCGGCCGCTTCCGAGGCCGCTCCCACGCGTTAGCGCCCGCCTGAGCTCGGGCCACCACGCGGGTGGCCTCGAGGTCGTCGTCGGGAGCATGTTCAGCGGCAAGAGCGAGGAGCTCATCCGGCGCGTCAAGCGCGCGGTCATCGCGCGCCGCACGGTCCAGGTCTTCAAGCCGATCATCGACGATCGCTTCGGCACCGAGCTCGTGCGCTCGCACGACGGCGGCTCATTCGTCGCGCGCCCGGTGCGCACGAGCGCGGAGATCCTCACGCTGCTCTCTCCCGACGCGAGCGTCGTCGGCGTCGATGAGGTGCAGTTCTTCGACCTCGGGATCGTCGACGTGGTGCGCGCGCTCGTGGCGGACGGGCGCCGGGTCATCTGCGCCGGCCTCGACCTCGACTTTCGCGGCGAGCCGTTCGGCCCGGTGCCCACCCTGCTTGCGCTCGCCGAGCGCGTCGACAAGCTCGAGGCGATCTGCGTCGTGTGCGGCGAGACTGCGACGCGTACGCAGCGCATCGTGAACGGCGTGCCCGCGGACTTCGACGATCCGATCATCGTCATCGGGGCGCAGGAGGCGTACGAGGCGCGATGCCGGACGTGTCACACGGTCCCGCGCCGCTCGGCGGCGCGCTCGTGAGCGTGCGGCCCACGACGTACGGCGGCCAGGCGGTCATCGAGGGCGTCATGATCCGCGGCCGGCGCACGATCGCGCTCGCGTGCCGCAAGCCTGACGGCGGCATCTACCGCTACCGGGAGGCGCTCGACTCGCCGATGCTGACGTCGCGTGTCGCGCGCGCGCCGTTCGTGCGCGGGGTCGTCGTGCTCTGGGAATCGCTGCGCTACGGCATGCGGATGCTCATGCGCTCCGCGGACGTGCAGCTCGCGGCCGAGGACCAGCACCGTGCGAGCGGCGGCTCGTCGGCATTCATGGCCGGGGGACTCGTCGTGGCCCTCGTGCTCTTCATCGGCATCCCGTACGTCGCCACCGGCCTGCTGCGCGGCGCCATCCCGTCGACCCTCTGGCTGAACATCGCGGAGGGCATCCTCCGCCTCGGTCTCCTGCTCGGCTACCTCGTCGCGATCTCGTTCCTGCCGGATATCCGCCGGGTCTTCGCGTATCACGGCGCCGAACACATGACGATCCACGCCTTCGAGCACGGCGATCCCCTGGACGCCGGGCACGTGGCCACATATCCGACCGCCCATCCGCGCTGCGGAACGGCGTTCCTCCTGTTCGTCGTGGTCATCGCGATCGCCGTGTTCGCGTTCGTGCCGCGCATCAACATCCTCGTGGACCTCCTGGTGCGGCTCCTCCTGGTGATCCCGGTCGCCTCGATCTCGTATGAGGTCTTGCGCTTCGGTGCGGGTCACGAGGACCATCCGCTCATGCGCCTTGCCGTCGCCCCCGGCCTGCTGCTGCAAGCCATCACGACGCGGCGCCCGGACGAGCCGATGATCGAGATTGCGATCGCCTCCCTCGAGGAAGCGATCGCTGGGGACGCCGCCGCATGACCGAGCTCTCACCGAAGCTGCGTGGTCGCCTGCAGCAGATCGAATCGCGCCACGACGAGCTCGGGCGCTCGATGAGCGATCCGGCGGTGACGGGCGATCGCGACAGGCTGCGCGCGGCCGGCCAGGAGTACGCGCAGCTCGAGGCCATCGTCGACACGATCCGGCGGCTTCGCGAGGCCGAGAAGCGCGTGGGCGACGCGCGCGAGCTGCAGCTCGGCGACGATGCGGATCTTCGCGATCTCGCGCGCGAGGAAGAGGGCACGGCGGCCCTCGAGGCCGATCGGCTCACCGAGAAGCTGCGCACGCAGCTGATCCCGCGCGACCCGTTGGACGAGAAGAACGTCATCGTCGAGATCCGGGCCGGCGAGGGTGGGGAAGAGGCGGCGCTCTTCGCAGGCGAGCTGTACAAGATGTACCTCCGCTACGCCGAGCGGCATCGCTGGAAAGCTGAGGAGCTGTCGGCGAGCCGGTCCGAGAAGGGCGGCTACAAAGAGGTGATCTTCCGGATCGCGGGCCAGGGCGCGTACAGCCGGCTGAAGTTCGAGTCGGGCGTGCACCGCGTGCAGCGCGTCCCCGCGACCGAGGCCCAAGGCCGGATCCACACGTCCACCGCGACGGTCGCCGTGCTGCCTGAGGCCGAGGAGGTCGACCTTCAGATCTCCGACGACGATCTGAAGATCGACGTCTACCGCGCCGGGGGCAAGGGTGGCCAGGGCGTCAATACAACGGACTCCGCGGTGCGGATCACGCACCTGCCCACCGGCGAGGTCGTCATCCAGCAGGACGAGCGCTCGCAGCTCAAGAACCGCGCGAAGGCTATGACCGTCCTGCGCGCTCGGCTGCTTGCGCGCGCGCAGGAGGAGAAGGACGCGAAGGCCGGCGCACTGCGCAACGCGCAGATCGGCCGTGGCGAGCGCTCGGAGAAGATGCGCACCTATAACTTCCCGCAGGACCGCTTGACCGACAAACGGCTCGGCCACAATCTGTCGAACCTGCCACGCCGGATGGATGGAGAGCTCGACGATCTGGTCGAGGCGCTCATGCAGGCCGACGAGGCCGACCGCCTGGCATCGCTCGAGGAGGGTGAGGAATGAAGACCGACGACCTGCGGTACGACGAGGACACCGCGTTCACCCTCGCCGACGATGCCGCGACCATCTCGGCGATCGTGCGGCGGACGCCGGACGAGCGGCTGCGAGCGGTGCGGATCGGTGAGTGGACGGCCAAAGAGGTCATCGGCCACATCGCCGACATGGCCGACGTATTCGCCGAGCGCGTCCGGCGGTGCGCCGCGGAGGACCGGCCGGCCCTCGCGAGCGTCGACCAGGACGCGATCAACGCGGAGCGGAAGAACAACGAGGCCGACCCGATGGCGCTCTCGAAGCGCCTCCACGCCGCGCACGGCGAGATCGTCCGGCTGTTGCAGCGGCCCGGGGTCGGCGACCGGCTCGGGATCCACGCGGAGCGCGGACCGGTCAGCGCAGGCTGGCTCGGCGCGTACCAATCCCGTCATTCGCACGAGCACGTCACCGAGCTCCAGCCGCACTTCCCGCCGACCTAGCCGTACCGTCCAGAGCCTGGAGGTTCGAATGGCAGGGCGGCAGAAGTTTTCGTCGGGCGGCAAATGGGAGCCCGTGATCGGGTACTCGCGCGCAGTCCGTTTGGGCAGTCAGATCTTCGTCTCGGGCACGACCGGAATGTTGCCAACCGGCGAGCTGGTTGCTGGCGGGGCCTATCAACAAGCGGTGCAGGCGTTGCGCATCATCGAACGCGCCCTCATCCAAGTCGGAGCGTCGTTGAACGATGTCGTCCGCACCCGCATGTACGTGGTCAACATCGCGGACAACTGGGAGGCAGTTGGGCGGGCGCACCGCGAGTTCTTCGGGGAGGTCATGCCAGCGTCGAGCATGGTCGCGATACCGGGATTGATCGACCCGAACATGCTCGTCGAGATCGAGGTCGATGCCGTCGCGAGCTGATCCCACCTCCCAGAGACGCTGATGAACGAACGCCGCCGAACCTAACTCGTAGGACTGGCGTACTACTTAGGCATGACGACCGCGCGCGAGGCGGCCCTCGCGCCACTCTCGCGGGCCGAGGCCGAGCGCCTGCTCCCGACGCTCGCGGTGGGGAAGCAGACGCTCGAGCGGCGGATCCTGCGCGCGCGCTGCCTCACGTACGTCGAGTCGTTCGACGTCGCGTGGGCGGAGCTCACGGCGCTCCACGCGCAGACGAAGGATCCGCCACTCGCCGCGCGGATCGCGGTGGACCTCGTGCACCTCGCGTACTACCTCGTGCGCGGCGACGAGGTCGCCCGCCTGGTGAAGCAGGCCGAGCGTCAGGCGGCCAGCGATCCGCTCATGCTCGCCGAGCTCCAGCTCGCGAAGTCCATCAACCGCACCGCGGCCAACGAGATCACCGCGGCGCTCACCGACGCGCGGTGGGCCGAGGACGCGCTCGCTGCGGCGCCGCGCGGCCGTGCGAAGGACCTGGTCATCGCGCGCGTGCAGCGGCAGCTCGCGCATCTCCTCGCGCACACCGGCGACTACGTCGGCGCGGCGACGGCCGCGGAGGCGACGTCGCGCCACGCGACGAAGCTCGGCGATCCATGGGAGACGGCGTGGGCCACGTACACGAACGGCTTCGCGCACTGGTACGCCGGGAAGAACGACCCGGCGGTCGATGCGTTCACCCGTGCCGAGGAGGGACTGCGCGCGTACGGCACGTCGGCCTGGCGGTACACGCTGCTGTGCCTCGCCCGTGCGCGGATGGAACGCGGCGAGATCGCGACCGGGGATCGCCTTGGACGGCAGAGCGGCGCCGGCGCTCCGGAGGATCTCGCGCACATCGCGCTCTTGCGCGGTGAGGCCGAGGTCGCTGAACGGATCCTCGGGCGCGCGCCGAAGGGGTACCCGGCCGACGAGCACTTCCGCGAGTTCGTGCGCGGGATCGTGAAGGGCAAGCGTGGCGACCCCCGCGGAGCGGTCCGGCTCCTCGATGAGGTGGCGAAGGAGTTCGAGTCGCGCGGGATGGGGCACTGGTCGCTCGGCGCCGCGGTGCACGCCGCGTTCAACCGCGAGGCGCTCGTGCGCGGCGGGGGCACGGCGCGCGCGGTCCAGCTCGTGCGCGACGTCGCGATCCGCGGTGGCGAGGGCTTCGCGTATTACCTGCCTGATGTCGCCTCGTGGCTCGGCCGGGCCGCGGAGCGCGATCCGCACGCGCAGAAGCTCGCCCGCGTCCTCGTGGCGCGCGGCGATCTCGCGGTGCGGCGCGCCAAGAGCGATTCGGCCTCGGCCGTGGCCGCGTCCGCATTGGACGAAGCGACCTTCTACCTGCGTGCGGTCGGCCTGACCTGGCGCGAGATCGGCGTGCTCCACGAGATGGAGAAGCTGCAGACCGCCGGCGCGCGCGTCGAGCGCGCCGAGCTCGCCAAGAGCCTGAAGCTCTCCCCGGAGACCCTGCGCGTCCACATCACCCGGATCCGCGCGAAGCTCGACGTACGCGACCGGCGGGGCGACACGGTCCTGCTCGAGGCCGCGCTGGCGAGGCGGCCGGTGGTTTAGCCGACGAGCGCGAGCACGCGTTCGAGTCCGCGCGACCGTCCGGGCTCGACCCGGGGCAGGAGCAGCACGACGCAGCCTGCTGCGACCGCGCCGCCATCGACGGGGTGATCGCCCACGACCAGCGTCTCGCTGGGGTCGGTGCCCATCGCCGTGCACGCCGCGAGGAAGATGCGCGCGTCCGGCTTTTCGATGCGGTGCTCATACGAGTGCGTGTACCCGTCGACGAGGTCGCCCCAGCCGCGCGCGACGAAGACGGGCCGCAGATCCTCGGCCACATTGCTCACCACCCCGATCCGCAGCCCGCGCGCGCGCAGCGCCCGGAGGACCTCCTCGGTGTCCGGATATGGAGACCACTTCTGGTGATCCATCACTTGTTCGTACAACCGCTTCGACAGGCCGGGCTGGTGCACATCCGCCTGCTCGAAGAGCGCAGTCCAGCCCGAGCGATGCGCCTCCGGCGAGAGGTCTCGCTGGACCGCGAGGGCCTCGGGCGTCTTGGAGTCGCGCCAGATCTTGTCCCACAGCTCGCGCGCCGCGTCCGGCGCGACCCCTGCTTCCGCGATCACCGCGGCGCCGTCCGGGCTGTGGAACAGCGTGTCGCCGAAGTCGAAGCAGACCCCGCGGATCTTCTTCACAGCAGCTCCACCGTCTCGCGCCACTCCGGCACCTTCGTGGCGAAGCCCAAGGCCCGCACCTTCGGCTCGAACGCGGTCTGGGCGGCCGGATCGCCATGGACGATGAACGTGAGCTTCGGCGCCACCGTGAAGTTCTTGAGCCACCCGAGCAGCTCCGGCTCGTCGGCGTGCGCCGAAAAGCCGCTGATCGAGCGCACCTGGCATGCGACGTCGAGGTTCTGCCCGTCGATACGGACGAGCTTCGCGCCCTGCTGCAGCTGCGCGCCGAGCGTGCCTTCACCCTGATAGCCCACGAACAGCAGGGTCATCGCCGGGTCGCCGATGAGCGCCTTCACGTGCTGCACGATGCGCCCGCCGGTGATCATCCCGTTCGAGGCGACGACCATGTACGGGCGCACGCCCCGCTGGTCGAGCGCCTCTGACGCTTTCCCATCCGTGACCATGACCGCGCCCGGGAAATCGAGCGGCGCCTCCGATCGGGCGAGCAGCGCCTTCGTCTCATCGTCGAAGTAGTCCGCGTACGTGCGGTAGATCTCGGTGGCGCCGCCGGCCATTGGTGAGTCGAGGTACAGCGGGAGCTGCGGGATCGTGCCCGCGGCGAGGAGACGGTCGAGCTCGTACACGATCTCTTGAGTGCGCCCGATGGCGAACGACGGCATGAGCAGGACGCCCTTCGCGCCGTTGGCCGCGAGCACGGCCTCGCCGAGCAGGCGGATGGCCTCCTCCTGTGGCTCGTGCGTGCGTCCGCCGTACGTCGATTCGACGAGGAGGTAGTCGCCGTCGCGCACCGGCGTGGGGTCGCGGATGATGGGCGTGTTCGGGCGCCCGAGGTCGCCGCTGAACACGATGGTCCGGTCACCGGAGTTGTCGCGCGCGCGGACGCGGATGATCGCTGACCCGAGGATGTGGCCGGCATCGAGGTACGTGGCGGTGACTCCCGGCGCGATCTCCGTCTCGGCCCCGTACTCGAGGCCCTTGCACTGACCAAGCGCGGCCGTCGCATTCGCCGTCGTGTACAGCGGCTCGCGCAGATACGTGAGCGCCTCGGGCGGGGCCGCACGCGTCGCCTGCTCAGCGTCCGCGTCCTCATCGGTCGCGGCGGCGAGCTCGGCCGCCGCCGCGCGGTCCTCGGCCTCCGCGCGCTCCGGGTGCTTGCGCTTGAACCGTTGATGCTTGGCCGCGAACTCCTCCTGCAGCTTCGCGGAATCGAGGAGCACCAGCCGCGTAAGCTCGACGGTGCCGCGCGTCGCGTAGATCGGTCCACGGAACCCGAGCGCGCTCACGTGCGGGACGAGTCCGCAGTGGTCGAGGTGCGCATGCGTCAGGAGCAGCGTGTCGATCTTCGCCGCGTCGTAGGCGAGCGGGACTCGGTTGCGCAGCACGTCGTGCGGGCTCCCCTGGAACATGCCGCAGTCGATGAGCACGCGCGCTCGGTCGGTCTCGAGGAGGTACTGCGATCCCGTCACCGTGCGCGCCGCGCCGAGGAATTGGAGCCGCATCCGCCCATGATGCCGCGCTAGCATCACGCGCGCAGATGTATGGCCCCGTGCTGGTGGGCACGAAGGTGACGCTTCGCCCGCCGGATGACTCCGATGCGGCCCGCTTCGTCGAATGGTTCGGCGACCTCGACGTGACGCGCTACATGCTGCGCCGGTTCGCGGTCGGTCAGCTGCAGGAGGAAGGGTTCCTTCAGAAGCTCGGTGAATCGACGACCGACGTGTTCTGGATGCTCGAGGCCGACGGACAGCCGATCGGCGCGACGGGCATTCACCAGATCGACTGGCTCCACGTGCACGGGACGACGGGCATCGTGATCGGCGTCAAGTCCGAGTGGGGGAAGGGCCGGGCGTCGGAGGCGATGCAGCTCCGGACCGACTACGCGTTCCGGCAGCTCAACCTGCACAAGCTGACGTCGGGCGCGTTCGCCGATAACGAGCCGAGCCGCCGCGCGCTGCAGCGGGCCGGCTATCGTGAGGTCGGCATCGAGCGCGAACACTTCTTCCGCGAGGGGCGGTGGCACGATCACTGGATCTGCGAGGTCGTTCGCGCCGATTGGGAGCGGATGCGTGCTCCCTGACCCGAGCGTGGCCGTTCTGCCGTCAACGTTCGTTCACCCGACTGGCCCTTTCGTCCTGACCCGGTCGGCCTGCCCGGTCATCTACCAGGACCACCGTCGCCGGTCGACCATCGACTGAATGGACCCACGACCCGCGGTCCTGATCGTCGACGACGACCAGGCGACCTGCGCCGTCATCGCGGAACGGCTCGAGGCCGACGGCCTTCGGTGTGACATCGTGCACGACGGCGTCACCGCGATCCAGCGCGCGATCACGTTGCGGCCGCAGCTCATCGTTCTCGATCTCGGGCTGCCGGAGCTCTCGGGGGACCAGGTGTTCGAGCGCCTGCAGGCCGATCACCGCACGCGGTACACGCCGGTCGTGTTCCTCACCGGCTCGGCGCGCCGAGACGACAAGGTCCGGCACCTGCGCGCGGGCGCCGACGACTACGTCACCAAGCCGTTCGATCTCGAAGAGCTCGCGGCGCGCGTACAGACGTCACTTCGCCGCCTGCGGACGCTCGGTGGGTTGAACCCGTTGTCAGGATTGCCAGGCAATACCGCGATCTACGAGGAGATGACCGCTCGGCTGCGCGCCGGCGAGCGCTTCGCCTGCGTGTACCTGGACATCGACCACTTCAAGAGCTTCAACGACCGGTACGGCTTCACGCGCGGTGACACGCTCATCGTCGAGCTCGCTGAGGCCATCTTCGGAGCGGCCGCCACCGCCAGCGAGGAGACGTTCCTCGGTCACATCGGCGGCGACGACTTCGTCGTCCTGTGCTCGGCCGACGAGGCCGAGGCGCTGGCCGAGGACGTGGTGACGCGGTTCGGCGTGCGGTCGCGGCAGCTTCACGACGCGGGCGATATCGCCGCCGGCGGCTACGAAGCCCCCGATCGCCGCGGCTTGCGCAGCCGCTGGCCACTCGCATCGGTGTCCGCGGGGATCGCACTGTCCGATTCGCGCGCGTTCCCGACGGCAGCGGCGCTCGCGCAGGCGGCCGCGGAAATGAAGACCGTGGCGAAGGGCCAAAGCGGGGGCCGAGTGGCGCTCGATCGGCGCCACACGAAGACCACGACGCATTCCGAGGTCCATTTCCGCCGGTCCTAGACTCGCTCTCGGTGGACACCCTCGAGCGGCCCGCGACCGTCACGCACGAGCAGCGGACCGAGATCGAGGCCCAGCGCGAGGCGACCCACGAGACGCGCCGCGCGACGGTGCCGGCGATGGAAGCGCTCCTCTACCAGCCGATCCCCGTCCTCGACCACGGCTTCCTCCGGGTGATCGACTACATGGGCGACGACGCCGCCGTCGTGCAGGCGGCGCGCGTGTCGTACGGCGCCGGCACGAAGAAGGTCCGCGAGGACGCCGGGCTCATCAACTACCTGATGCGTCACCGGCACACGTCACCGTTCGAAATGTGCGAGCTGAAGATTCACGTAAAGATGCCGATCTTCGTCGCGAGACAATTTTTACGTCACAGAGTGGCTAGCGCGAACGAGGTGAGTGGAAGGTATTCGATCCTCGATCGCGAGTTCTATATGCCCGTCCCCGAGAAGCTCGCGGCGCAAGCGAAGACGAATCGGCAGGGCCGTGGCGACGTGCTCAGCGAGGCAGAATCGGCACGCGTTCTTGAGATCCTTCGTGCCGATGCTGCGAGCGCGTACTCGCATTACGAGGAGATGCTCAACGAGATCGACGGCGAAGTCGTCGATCCGGAACGACAGGGGCTCGCACGCGAGTTGGCCCGGATGAATCTGCCGGTGAGCCTGTACACGCAGCTCTATTGGAAGATGGACCTCCACAACCTGCTGCATTTCCTCAACCTGCGCGCAGACGCGCATGCCCAGTACGAGATCCGCGTGTACGCCGAAATGTTGCTCGAGGTCGTGAAGCAATGGGTGCCGCTCACATATGCCGCTTTCATCGATTACCGGATGGGCGCATACGAGCTGTCGGCAAAGGGCCTCGCGGTGGTCCAGCGCCTGTTGCGGGGCGAACAGGTCGAGCGCGAGACGACCGGCATGTCGCCCGGAGAGTGGCGCGAGCTCATGGAGACGCTCGAGCGCTGAAGACCGATCGTGCGGGGTTCATCTGGGATCCTCGCCTCGCGTCCCACATCTATCGAGCCGATCATCCGCTGAAGCCGCGGCGCCTCATCGGCGTGCACGACACGCTCGAGCGCGTCGGCGCGTTCGGCCGTCCGAACGCCGTCGTGCTCGAGCCGCGCGAAGCCACCATCGCGGAGCTCGAGCGGATCCACTCGCCCGAGTACGTCCGGGCCGTCCAGGCGGCGTCCGCGGATCCCGAGGCCGACCACTCGCGCTGGGGGCTGTCCCCGCACGGCGATACGCCGCCGTTCGCCGGCATGCACGAGGCGTCATTGCTCACGACCGGCGGCACGCTGCGCGGGATGGAGGAGGTCCTCGCCGGCCAGTTACGGGTCTCGTTCAACGGCGCGGGCGGGCTGCATCACGCGATGCGCAGCCGCGCGTCCGGCTTCTGCATCTACAACGATCCAGCGATCGCCTGTGGCCTGCTCGCCGATCGCGGGATGAAGGTCGCGTACGTCGACATCGACGCGCATCACGGCGATGGGGTGCAGGCCGCGTTCTACGACACCGACCAGGTGCTGACGATCTCGCTGCACGAGACCGGCCGGTCGCTGTTCCCCGGCACCGGCTTCGCGGACGAGCGCGGCACGGGCAAGGGCGCCGGCTACAGCATCAACGTTGCACTGCCCCCGTACACCGATGACCACGCGTACACGAACGCGTTCGACGCGGTCGTCCCGCCGCTGCTGGCGCGCTTCAAGCCCGACGTGTTGGTCACGCAGCAGGGCATCGATTCGCATTTCACCGACCCGCTGACCCACCTGCAGGTCTCGACGCGCGCGCGCGAGCACGCGGTGCGCGCGTTCCGCGGCTTCGATCTGCCGTGGGTCGCGATGGGCGGCGGCGGCTACGACCTCGATGCGGTTGCGCGCGGCTGGTCGATCGACTATCTCGTGATGCTCGGGGCACCGATCCCCGAGGAGCTGCACGACGCCGATCCGCCGGCCTGGACGGGCGACGAACGCGATGCGATCGACGTCGCGACCGATGTCGCCGTCCGCGATGCGCTCGCGGCTGCCTTCGCGTGACCGAAGCCCTCGCCCTCGTGCGGTCTCCCGCGCGCGGCGCGGCGCGGGTGCTCGCGACGGGCCGGCTCTGGCTCGCGCTCGCCCTCGTGCTCGTCGCGACGGCGGTGGCGGCGGTGAGCGCGGTGCGGTTCGCAGCGGATGTGCCTGTGAGCAGCTTCCTGTATGGCGACGATCGGAGTCCCGCGATCGCGCAGCTCATCGAGACCCTCGGCCGCGATCGGGCCGCGGTGATCGGCTACCTCGTCGAGCAGATCTGGACCGCGGTCGTCGTGGTCACGGCGTTCTCGCCGCTGCTGGTCTGGATCCTCGGTGCGACTGCCGTGCACGCCGCGGCACGCCTCGACGGGACCCGGCGGCCGTTCGGGCCGATGTTCGTGCTGCTTGGATACGCGACGGCGATCACGCGCATCCCGGCCGATGGCGCGGCGGCGATCCTCGGCAGCGGCCGCACGGCTGGAGCGCAGGTCGCGCAGCTCATCGGCATCGCGTGCCTGATCTGGCTGGGGATCATGACCTGGCGGGCGATCGAAGCGCACTACGGGCTTGCGCCCCGCCGCGCCGCCGTCGTCCTGCTCATCGCTCTGGTGCTCTTCTACGTCGTGCCCCTCGTGCTCATCGTTGGCGCGTTCGTCGCGATCCTCGTCGCGGCGATCCTTCTCGATTACGTGCCCGGGCTCTAGCCCTCGTCCGAGCTGACGGCGGCGACGAGCGCGAGGTCCCCCGCGCGCACCGACTTGGGATCGAACTTCCGGACGTTCGCGGCCATCTTGCCGAGCGCCGCGGCCATGGTCATCGGCGGCGGCGCGCCACGTTTCTGCGGGATCCAGCGCACCGGGTTGCACCGCGCCACAACGACGGCGCGCAGGTACGGGCTCTTGAAGCCCAGCTCCTGCAGCGTCTTCACGTGCGCGGCGACCCGATCGTCGATGTCGAGGAGCCGCCGGGCCCACTGATCGCGTTGACGCAGCGCCGCGGGCAGCGTGCTGTCGAGGAATGCGTCGACCCGGCGAAGCATCGACTGGTAGGACGAACCGGCAAAACGGCCGCGCTCCTCGTACGCCGTGCCGAGGGTCAGGAAGTGCGGGGCTTCGAACGCGACCGCGTGGTCCGTCTCCTTGGATCGCGGCTGCTCCTTCGCGAGCGACCGGGCCATGCGGATGACCTCCATGCTGCGGTCGCGGAGGTTATGCGCCTTCTCGGTGTTCAACGGCAGGATCCGATACGCGATCTGCGGATCCGCGACCAGGAGCGCGCTCACCGTCCGCAGCCCAAGCTTCTTCGCCGCCGCAAGGCGGTGCCGCCCATTCGGCGACGTGAAGCCGTCCGTGCCCGCGACGGCGATGACCGGATCGAGGAACAAACCCACAGCGCCGATCGCGTCCGAGAGACGGTCGGCGTGGACCTTCGAGAGATCCCGCTGGAACTCGGTCGCCTCGATCGATCGGAGCGGCAGGCTGACGAACAGGATGGGGGAGCTGCCGTACGGGTCGCGGTACGCCGCGAGCGTGGCGCCTCCGGCCTTCGTGACGAGCTTCGCCAGCTCCGCGACGCTGTCGTCGGCCAGGTCGATGGCGCTCTCGAGCGGCTCCGGGCCGCGCGGGGCGGCCGGTCCCCGCTTCTTCGTGGTCTTGCGGGTCGTTTTCTTTCCGGGGAGCTTCGCCGTGGTCTTCTTCGCGGGCATGGCCGAACGATAAGCCGACCGCGAGTGCGTCGCGCGACATGTTCGCGGCGCCCGCGTAGCCCGTACGGTCCGGCGATGCAGAACTTCCGTCTTCTGGCGCGGCGGAACTTCGGGCTGCTCTGGGCCGGCGGACTCATCTCGTTCGTCGGCGACTGGGTGCTCTACATCGGGATGCCGATCTCGATCTACCAGATCACCGGATCCGCGCTCGCGACGACGATCATGTTCGCGGCCAGCGTCGTGCCGAGCATCGTCCTGGGCAGCGTGGCCGGCGTGTACGTCGATCGCTGGGATCGGCGCCGCACCGTGATCGTCGGCAACCTCCTCCTTGCGATCACGCTGCTCCCGCTCACGCTGGTCCACGGTCCGGACACCATCTGGATCGTGTACGTCGTCGTCTTCGTCGAGGCGACCATCGGCCAGTTCGTCGTGCCCGCCGTGGGCGCGCTCCTGCCGCGGCTCGTCGAGACGGACGAGCTCGTCGCGGCCAACTCGCTCAATTCCGCGTCCAACAACCTCGCCCGGATCGTCGGCCCGCCTATTGGCGGGGTCATCGCCGCGGCCGGCGGGATCATGGGCGTCGCGATCGTCGATGCGATCAGCTTCCTCGCGGCGGCGGCCCTTGTCGGGTCGATGCGCGGGGTCGTGAGCGTGCCGTCGGTCGCAGCCAGCGTCGAGGACGGGGTGCGCGCGTGGCGAAAGCTCTGGACCGAGTGGCGGGCCGGACTCGAACGCGTGTGGGCCGACCGGGTCGTGCGGACACTGTTCCTGCTGGTCGCGCTCTCCTCGATCGGCGAAGGCGTGTTCCGGGTGCTCTTCATCCTGTACGCCGTCCAGATCCTCCACGGCGGCGCGACCGAGCT
>JALYKF010000068.1 GCA_030774905.1 Chloroflexota bacterium | reverse complement strand
TCCCTCGGTCCTGCACACCACCATCGGCGTGCACGCGCCGCTCGCTTTCGACATCGTGGATGCGCGCAGCGGCCGCTCTCTGGGCGGATGCACGTATCACGTTGGCGACCCCGCGGGCCGGCCCTTCGATTCCTTCCCGGAGAATTCGGTCGAAGCGGAGGCGAGGCGAAAAGCCCGCTTCGTTTCCCGCGGTCCGGGGACCGAGGCGCTGCGCATGAAACTCGAGTCGCCCTTTCCGGACGCGCCGTGCACCCTGGACTTGCGGCGGCTGCCGGCTGGCGAGCCGTGAAGCGCCGCTGCCCGTGATGCCGAAGGAATCGCTCCAATCCCTACCACGACCGCGAATGCTGGTCACTGCTGCGGTTTCGGTTCGCGTCAAGCCACCGAATCTGCGATATCGGCGAGATCATCGATGCCTTCGATGACAATTCCGCCCAATGTTCGATATTCCGGCTCGGACCCCGGTCGGGACCGCAGAGCTGGCGCGGATGCGCCGCGAGTACCGTAGCCGAATGCAGGTCGCCCCCATCAGGGTGCCGCACATCTCGCGTCGCTTCGCAGCGATCCTCGCCGCGGCACTCATGTGTTGCTCCCCCGCCGCATCAACGCCCGGTCCATCTGGCACGACTGCGGAGATCGAGGCCCTCTTCGCGCGACGCACGGAAGCACTCGCTCATGGAGATGCCAAAGCGTTCGCCTTGACCTTCGACTCGAGTCGCGTGGCGTTACGCCGTTGGCAGGCTGACGAGCTCGAGAGCGCAAAGGGAGGCTTCCTCCCGCGCACACCGGCCATCGTTCGCGTGGAGCCGTACGGCGACGGGTACTTCCGCGTCTATGCGTCCGTGGACGAGGAATCCCTCTTCGGTTACCGGCTCAACGGCCACGTGGTCCGCTACTACACGCGGCGCATCGACGGTCGAATGGTGCTGACCGAACCACGGGCGGATGAGCTCGGTCCGGTTCGGTCAACTGACGCGGATCGGCTCACGATCCAATACTTAGGGATCGACGACGACATCGGCTCGTTGGTCGCTCTGGAAGCCCAGCACGCTCGGGACCAGATCTCCTCCTTCGCTGCCCAACGCTTCGCGCAGCTGGTCACGCTGGAGTTCTCCCCGACGGCCGAGACCCTCGGACCAGCCTTCTCGTTCAACGTCTTCACGCAGAGGACCGGTCCGCCATACCGGATCCACTTCGCGCCCATGACGTTGGGATTCGACCTATCGCTGAAAGGCTTGTCCGACACGACCCGGTTTGCCCTCCGCCATGAATTGGCTCACGAGCTCCGCGACCAGCTCGTCCCAGGCCTTGGGGGCCGGTTGGATTCCGACTCATGGCTTCTGGATGGCTGGGCGCACTTCGCGTCGGCCATCAATCAGCGACCGGACTTCTTCAAGCCGGTGTGCGCCGGAGTGAAGCCGCAGTCCTTGAGCGAGCTCAGCATTCACTGGGATCTCGGGCAGCCCGGGATCGACTTCTCCAAGCTCTACGCGACGCAGCAGTCGATGGTCGAGTACCTCTACGAACGTTTCGGCGGACAGGCCTACTGGGATCTGCTGAGGGTCGTTAGCGTCGAGGGTGCGGCGCACGCGAGCTTCCTCAAAGTCCTACACGTGACAGTCGATCAGTTCTATGCCGACTGGCTCACCTGGGCAAAGAAGAAGCACTGTTGATCAGGGTGCGTAGAGTCGCAGCGAAGTCAGCCGTACGACGAAGGGCCGATCCCGCGCGGCGGTGACCGTGAGCCCGATCGCTCCTGCCACCGGGAGCGGATCCAAGCCCTTCGCGAGCTCGCGCGCCGCCTGGTAGGCGATCACGTCGCGGCCGTGCGCGGCCACGACGAGGCGCTGAGCCGCTCCACCCACGCCCGCGGGAGCGAGCCGTGAGGCGGGACCGAACAACACCTGCGGCGACGCTGCCGGGAGCAGTGGCTGCGCGATCTGGATCAGCAACTCTCCGCTCTGTGGCGACAGCTGCAGCTGGATCTGGCGCGACTGATTCCCTCTGAACCAGAAGGAATAGGTGCCCTCGCCGCTTTGGACGGAGGCGGCGTATTCGGCGACGAAATCGTCTGGAGCAACGTCGAGCACCGTCAACGAAACGCGACTGCCGGCCGAAACGCTGATCTCGACCGCACTCCCGAGATAGCGCACCGCATCCTTCACCGTGTCGCCCAGCGTGACAACGAGCCGTCGTCCACCGGCAGGCGAGAGGTCAAGATCCAACAACAAAGCGCCGTGCTCGGGTAAGGCAACATCGGACGCTGTCGGCGACGCCGGCGCGCTTGGAGCCAGCCGCGAGATCAACATCGGAGCGCTGAGCGCACCGACCACAAGGGCCGTTCCCACGACCACGGCAGCGATGATGGCCCGACGGGAGATGTGTCCGCGTACGCGACCGCTGTCGCCCGCCGACAAGTAATCCATCTGCTGCCAATCGACGCTGAACGCGCGCGGGGCATCGCGGATGCCCTTGAGGGTGAGCCCAGAGCGTTCGGTGAGCGGGGGCAGGTCCGAGGTCCGCAGAAGGCCCCGCACCGTGTCCGTGATCAGCAGCTCCCCTGCAGCTGCGGCTGACCCCAGACGCGCCGCGAGGTTCACGGCAGAGCCGACGAATTGCCCTTCCATCGGCACGGGTTCGCCGGCGTGGATGCCGATGCCGACACGGAGAGGTCGATCCGACCGGCTCCGATGGTTTGCCTCCTGAAGGATGGCGGCGGCGCATCGAAGCGCCTGGCCGGCGGTGCGGAAGACCAGGTAAAAGCTGTCTCCCTCGGTCTTGATCTCGCCGCCGCCGGTGACTTCCAGCTGCTCGCGAACGAGTCGCCGGAAGTCCCTGATCAGTTGGCTCGCTCTCGCGTCACCGTGCTCCTCGACGAACGTCGTGTAGTCGCGGAGGTCCGCAAAGAGGAAGGTCAGCGTCATCGCCGCGCGCCCCGACGGCACGCCGGGATTGTGGCAGCACCGACGCCGTTCCGGCAGCCCCGTCAAGCAAACAGACCGCTGACACTCGCGACGCGAATCCCGCGATGATCGATGCTCCCGCTCGTCGCCCACCGAAGACGAGGGTCGATCGGCGTCGGGGCTTACAAGCAGCCCGGCTTCACGCCTGGCCAGTAGCTCACCGCCCAGGTGGCACACGCCAGCTTCTTTTGTCCAGATGGCGACGGGTGGAAGTAGTCCCGCGTCGACACGTCCGAGGCGACGAACACAGTGTTGTACACGGCGAGGCCATCAAAGAGGCAGTTGGCGAACTGCGAGCAGACCGCCGCGAGTTGCGCATTCAACGCGACGTTTTCGTCCGAGACCGCTTTGCGTCGGGCCGCGTCCGCCGGCAACGTTGAGGTCGGCCGAGCGAGCAGCGACTGGCAGATGCCAAAGATCGACCAAATGAACCGGGCCGACGCGTTGCCCTTCAGCACCGTCAAGAGGTTGGTCACGTTCGGAATGCTGGCGACGAAGACTCTCGTGCCTGGCGAGATCGCACTGAGCGCGTCGTTGAACTGCCGACCGAACAGGGCGGGATCGGTCATTTCGCCCGTGGTCCTGGTGCAGATGTCGTTGCCGCCCATCAGTATCGTGATGTACCCGACGCCCCGTGCATTGGCGACGCCGGCCTGACGGGCCAAGTCGAACATCTTGGTGCCGCTGACCGCGTCGTTGAAGACGCTGGTCGCAGCGAGGGACAGACGCGTGGCGTGGGACGTCGCGATGGTGCCGGTCGACCACGAACCGGCCGGGTAATCCTGATAGGCGCTCGGGCCGGTGTTGTAGGCGCGGGTGATCGAATCTCCGAGCGACGCCATCGAGACTGGGAGCGGCTCCGCGGCCCGTGCGAAGAGTCCCGTTCCCGTGAATGTGATGATCAGCGCCAGACCGACGGCGAACGACAGAAAACGCGTCATGGCTACCTTCCCTCAACAAGCCCCTGGTTGCTTGCGTTGGCGAATGTAGTCCTGGCTGTCAACCATACGGTCGGCCACGCAGGTCACTGGATACAAGGGCCTGCGCGGCATCTGACTAGGAAGTGGGGCTGGCGTCCGCCCGAAGCGCGACGAACGTCCAGATGGCACCGAGCACATCGGCCATGGCGAACAGCAAGAGCGTCGGCTTCGCGAAACCGAAGGCCACGAACGCCGCGAAGAACACCAATACGGCGAACCGCGCGCCGACCGTCAGCTCAAAGAAGCGCTGGATCCCGGCGCGAGCGCACTGCGTGTAGTAGTAGCCAAGGAGGAGCGTGAGCATTCCGGCGACCCGGATCCACGGCTCGTCCGGTGATGGAAAGCCGAAGAGCGAGAGGAGGACATTCGGGGCGATGACGAGGATCGCTCCGAGTCCGATCAGGTAGAGGCCGAACCAGAAGACCGACCGTGCGGCTCTCGTCATCGCGCGCCGGCTCCCGCAACCTTCACCCGCGGAGTATGCGCGGGTCAGGCCAGCCGCAGCCTCGGATCGAGCACGGTGTACAGCACGTCGGCCGCCAGGTTGAACAGCACCACGAGCACGGCGAAGATGAACAGCACCGCCCTCACGACGGGCGTGTCGCCGTTCCCGATGGCGGTCACGAGGAGCTCTCCCACCCCCGGCACACGGAAGATCTGCTCGGTGACGATCGCGCCGCCGAAGATCGTCGGGATCCCCAGCGCAACGAGCGTCACAACCGGGATGAGGCAGTTCCGCAGCACGTGGCTGCCGACGACGACCGTCTCGCGCAGGCCCTTGGACCGCGCGGTGCGCACGTAGTCGAGCGGCAGCTGCTCGACCATCTCGTTGCGCGTGTAGCGGACGATGAGCGCGGCATTCGCGAGGGTGAGCACGGTGATCGGCATGATCGACTGCCGAAGCTGATCCCCGAGCGTCACGAGATCGGTCACCTTCAGCGTCGAGTCGTAGATGAACGGAAGCCAGCGCAGCTGGATGCTGAAGACGATGATGAGGATGAGGCCCACGAAGAACGTCGGTAGCGAGAACCCGACGAACGCGAGGAACGTCGCGCCGTAGTCGAACGCGCTGTAGCGCTTGATCGCGGACAGCATCCCCGCCGGTACGCCGACGAGCACGCCAAGGAAGTACGCCACGCCGACGACGGCGAGCGTGTTCGGCAGGCGCTGCAGGATGAGGTCGCTCACCGAGCTGTGGCTCATGAACGAGACGCCGAAGTTGCCCTGCGCGATCGAGGTGAGCCACTTCACGTAACGGAGCGGCCAGGGATCGTTCAGGCCCAGGGATTCGCGGATG
Organism: Chloroflexota bacterium; assembly: GCA_030774905.1. The sequence goes on along the minus strand of JALYKF010000068.1, from coordinate 3,365 downwards.
CGCTCGCGGACCTCCGGCGGCACGCGCGGGTCGGCGGCAAACTGCGCGAGCGGATCCGTCGGGGCCAGGGCCAGGATGGCGAAGACGACGAACGTGATCGCCAGGAGCGTCGGGATCGCGACGATCAGCCGCCGCAGGATGTAGTGACCCACCGGCGAACCTCCCCGACTCGCAGGATCGTGCTGCGCGCGCACCCAGTACTGCCGCCGAGAGCGAAGCGTTCGATGCGGCGACAATCGTGAGGTGGGCCGCACTCTACGTCGCGCAGTCATCGTCGCCGCCCTGCTCGCCGCGGCCTGCCAGGAGGCGCCGGCCGCGGTCGCGTCGCCGTCCCCGACGCCGAGCCCCGTCCCGACGCCGGCGAGCGCGAGCCCACCGGCGCGCACTGCGTCGCCGACACCGCCGCCCCCGAGCGGTCCCGATGCCCTCCGCTGCACCGAGCGCGTCGCCATACCGCCGATCCCCGACGTGATCGGCGTCGCCTGGTCGCCGAACGGCCGGACCCTCGCGATCGATCACATGGTCACGCTGCCCTCGGCTCGGATCACCGGCTCACCGGAAGAGTTCTTTCTCGACGCGCTCGACCTTCCCACCGGCGAGCTGACGGCGCTCGGCGTCGGCGAGCGGCAGCAGTGGTCGGGTAGCGGCACGTACCTCTCGTACTGGAGCTGGAACGGAGAGCTGCGTATCGCGATCGGCGGCCTCGTGATCGCCGAGCCCAAAGCGACCATCCCCGACGCGCGCTGGGTCGGGGACACGCTCTATTACTTCTCGCAGGACGAGCTCCAAGCCTGGAGCGACGGCGTCGTCCGCACCGTGTCGCATCTTCCGGCGAGCGTCGTGCCGACGTATCCCGCCGATGACGCGAGCTTCAGCGGTGACGCGGAGCGCTTCCTCATCACGCGCTACTCGCTCGACGGGAACGTGCGGCGATTTGCGGGAGTCACGCGGACCGGAGCGGTCTCCGACCTCGCGATCCCGGATGCGACGTACACCGAGTGGTCTCCGGTCGGGCAGACGCTGCTCGTGCGGTACCCCGACCGGATCGAGCTGCGCGAGGGTGACGCGGTGCGAAGCCTGCCGCTCGCGCAAGTCGCCGGGCCCGTGCACAGCTGGACGCCCGACGGGCGCGCGTTGTTGCTCGGTCCCGTCACGCCGACGGTCAGCGGCGACATCGCGTTCGACGCATTCACCGCCTTCGGCACGCCGGCGCTGACGGCGACGCTGCCAAACCTCCTGGGCGCGCGCGGCTTCAGTCCGGACGGGCGCTACTTCGTGGGCGACAGCCGCACGTCGCTCCGGAACACGCAGCTCGAGCTCTTCCGCTGTGGCACCGCCGGCGCGGCCAAGCCATCGCCGATCCCAGCCGCAGGCCCGTTGCCGGCGAGCGACCTCCGCTACGTGCGGCCGGTCGTCGGCGCGCTCACGCAGCTGCTCACGCCGTCACACACCGGTATCGACATCGCCGCACCGCTGGGCGCATTGATCGAAGCAGCGGACGACGGCGTGGTCACGGCGGTGGGCTGGGTGAGCGTGGGTGGGCACCGCGTATGCGTCGGCCACGCGAGCGGGGTCGAGACGTGCGACTACCACACGTCCGCGGCGCTGGTCCGCGTCGGGGATCGCGTGGTGCGGGGGCAGCCGATCGCCTTGGTCGGTCTCACCGGGGTGACGACCGGACCGCACGTCCACTGGGAGGCGAAGATCGGCACGCGGGTCATCGACCCGCTCACGCGCTAGCCGGGCAGGCGCTCGAGGAGCACCACCGGGATGACCCGGTCGGTCTTCTTCTCGTAGTCCTTGAACCCGGGGTTGATGGCCGAATGCTGGTCGTACAACCGCCGCCGCTCCGCGCCACCCGGGACGGGCGTCGCCTTCGCGCGGAAGGTGTCTCCGCCGACTTCGACCGTGACCTCGGGGTAGGCCCGGAGGTTGTGATACCAGGCCGGGTGCTTGGGGGCGCCGCCCATGGACGCGATGATGACGTGGCGGTCGCCGTCCTTCGTGTACACGAGCGGATGGGTGTGGGGCGTACCGGTCTTCTTCCCGCTGGTGGTGAGAAGCAGGACATCGCGGCCGGTGAAGGGACCTTCGGTGATGACCCCGCGGCCCTTGCGGAAGTGCGCAATCAGGTCGTCATTGAATCCCATGCCCTTGGAACGAGGCGCCGACCCGCGCTGTTCCCGCGCCCGTATCGTTCGCCATCGTGGATGAGCGCCTGCTCGACGGCTCGCTCGAAGGCGCGGTCGCGGCACTCCGATCGGGGTCGGTGAGCGCCACGGAGCTAGTCGATGCGTCACTCCGGCGGATCGACGCGCGCGAGCCGGACCTCAACGCGTTCATCGCCGTGACGGCGGACGCTGCGCGGCGCCGGGCGCAGCACGCGGACCTCCGGGCGCCCTTGGCCGGCGCGCCGATCGCGCTCAAAGACCTGTTCGACGTGGCGGGCGTTCCGACGACCGGCGGATCGACGCTGTTCGCGCAGAACGTGCCCGCGGCCGACGGGGAGATCGCGCGCCGCCTGTTCGCCGCGGGTGCGATCGACCTCGGGAAGACGAACCTGCACGAGTGGGCGTTCGGCGTGACGACGGACAACCCGCACTACGGACCGACGCGGAACCCGTGGGCGCTCGATCGGATCCCCGGCGGATCCAGCGGCGGCAGCGCCGCCGCGCTCGCGGCCGGCCTGTGCTTCGGCTCGATCGGCAGCGACACCGGCGGCTCGATCCGGATCCCGGCCGCGCTCTGCGGCATCGTCGGGCTGAAGCCGACCTATGGCCGGGTGAGCCTACGCGGTGCGATCCCGCTCGCGTGGTCGCTGGACCATCCCGGACCGATGGCCCGCACGGTGCGCGACGCGGCGCTGCTGCTCCAGGTGATCGCCGGCTACGACCCGGGCGATCCGGTGTCGGCAGACGTTCCGGTCGACGACTACCTCGCCGACATCGAAGGCGGCGTCCGCGGTCTTCGGATCGGCGTCGTGCGCGGCCGGTTCTTCGGCCGCCTCGACGCGAACGAGCGGCCAGCGCCCGCGGTCGACGCCGCGGTCCGCGCGGCAGCCCAGGCACTCGAGCGCGAAGGCGCTGCCGTCGCTGAGGTCGAACTCCCGCGGACCGACGAGCTCCGGAACACGCAGCTGGTGATCATCGGGACCGAGGCCGCCGCGTACCACCGCGAGCGGATCGCGGCCGACCGTGCGAGCTTCGGCACGGACGTCGCGAAGCGGATCGACGCGGGCGCCGCGCGCACCGGCATCGAGTACGCGAATGCGCGGCGCGCGCGGGACGAGCTACGGCGCGCGTACGCGATGGCGCTCGACGACTGGGACGCGATCCTCTTGCCGACGACGCCGATCACGGCACCCC